>CALXFI010000044.1 GCA_944387535.1 uncultured Clostridia bacterium
AAAATAAAAAAGTCGAAAAAGACTTAAAAATAAATAAAAAAGTAGTTGGAAGCTTATAAAGTTTTCACACTACCAATTATTTTAGGAGGTTACTTTATGAAAATAGAAAAATTGACTGAAGATAAGATTAGAATAATTGTTAATTCTTCTGATCTAGAATCAGAAAACCTAGATATAAACTCTATAATGTCTAGAGCTATAGAACGTCAAGGATTTTTTACATACATGCTAGAAAGAGCAAAAGATGAAGTTGGTTTTAATACTGATGGCTGTAAATTATTAATAGAAGCCTTTTCAACTTCTGATGATGTTTTAGTTTTTACAATTACTAAATACTCTATTGAGCCTACGTCTAGTAAAGCATTAAACTTAAATAGAGTAGGCCTTAAAGTAAAAAGGAAATCTTTAAACGCCACTAACAAACAAGCTTTATATAAGTTAAAAAATTTTGATGAATTTTGTGATTTTTGTGAATGTATAAATAAAGAATACAAATTTGATATTAAAAAACTTTCTAAAAACACATATTTATATTTATATAATAATACATATTACTTTTTTATGAAAAATATTAATATTGATGATATAGCTTTAAAAAACTTCTATTCTATTGCTTCTGAGTTTTTATTACCTGTTCATTATTCTAATAATTTTGAAAGCAAATTATTAGAATATGGTAAACTAATTATTAAAGGGAATGCAATTCTTACTGGAATAAAATATTTTGTAAATAAATAGAACCGGATTTTAAATCCGGTTTTATTATGTATTTTTTAATAGACATAGTTTTGTGGATTATATGCAACTCCATTTACTCTGACCTCTAAGTGTAAATGTGGTCCTGTTGAATTTCCAGTAGAGCCTACTGCTGCAACAGTTTGTCCTTGACTTACTTGTGTTCCTACTCCTACATATAATTTGCTACAGTGACAATAATAAGTCTGTACGCCATTTCCATGACTAATTACTAACATATTTCCATAAGAACCTTTATATCCTGCAAATGTTACTGTTCCTGAAGCAGCTGCTTTAATTGGAGTTCCGCTTGCTGCTGAAATATCTAATCCTGTATGTGATGATCTTCTAATACTACTTGATGCCCCAAATCTAGATGTTATTATTCCTGATATTGGTTTTATTAAACTTATTCCTATATTTGCTTTAGCACTTGATGTTGTTCCTTTTGTATTTACTGTTCCGCTTGCTACATATTTTGTAGTGGAACTTCTTGTAGATGCTACTTCAACAGGTTTTGGTGGTTCTATATATAGTTTTGACACTGCATCTTCCTCTGTAACTAAATCTTTCATTTCTGTTTCATATTTTTCTACTATTGCAATTTGCTGTATATTTGAACTATTCTTTTCTTTTAAATCACTTACAACCTTTTCTGCTTCTTCAAAAGTACCTACATAAGTTTTTTCTTCTTGGTTATCTGTTATTGCATAATATCTATAATATGTAACACCTGTTCCTTTTATTTTATTAAATATTTCATCATCATTAGTTACTATATTTTTCTTTAATAAACAAAGTTTGTATTCTGGCATATTATCTACTTGAACAAATGCTACATTTGAATTTGTTCCATCGCCTTTTTCCACATAATCATTTATTCTATGTTGCAAGCCTGATCTATCTTCTGTATATCCTACTTGCTCACCATTTATAAAAACGCTATATGTTGGTTTATATAAAAATGCTATTGTACCTATAATTAAAAAAGCTGCTATCACAAAAAGAATTATAAATTTAATTCCTCTTCTTGTATGTATTAACACTTTTTTTAACATTAATATTCTCTCCTTTGTATATCTTTTTCCTATATTATTGTAATCATATTGTAATATTTTTATTTTTGCAAAGATATTCTAACTTTAATTTCCGTAAGTTTTCTTTGTTTTTTTCACTTTATCTCTTTTTTATTCGTTTTATCTCGTTTTTTCTTGAAAAATAATATCGTGTGAAATCTCACACGATATATATTTTATCCTTGCATTTCTGTTTTTACAGTACTTATTTCTGTTACTGTAGCTTTTTGAGCTGGGATATAATAACCTTTGCTTTGTGCTACTTTAAATAACTCATACTGAAAACTTTCATCACTATTTCTTATTTGTTGAAATGTCTGTCTAAGCTGCATATTCTCACATTCTGAAATAGCTGTTTGATATGCTGTTAAATCTGACTTTACTCCTGCTAAAATATCATTTACCATTACTTTTTCGTCCATTACTTTTCCTCCTTTTTAATTATTTCCTAAAAAACTCATTAATTTTTGTTTTGTGTTTAATGCATCTTGAGCTGATTTTGTGAACATTTGCTTAATTTGTGGATCAACTGCTTGCTGTGCATATGTGTTTAGTTTTTGATATGTTGTTTCATGCGCTCCTATTAGATGTCTTAAATGTTGTAATTCTACTTGATTTAAATCTGGCATAATTATCATTCCTTTCTATAAATTCTAAATGTATTATTTCCAGCTTTTTCTCTTTTATTCAAAAAAAATAAAAACAGGATAACCTGTTTTCATTTTTTATTTTAACAAAATATCTTCTATTTCTTTCCAAGTATTTACTCTTACAAAATTGTTTTCTTTTAATTCTTTTTGTGTCATTTCTTTATTATGATATGCAGTAAATAATAATTTTAAGCTTGCCTTTCCCATTAATTTCTTAGGACTATCATCTATTCTTATGTCTGCATCTAATAAATCTTTATTAGAAATAAATATAAATTTATGTGGATCCAAAAAAGGAAATTTTTCACATAGGTAGTTATATTTATCATTTAAAGTTTTTCCTGAAACACTTGGTGCATCTCTAAATACATATGCAGTAGCTATATAAACATCATAAACTTTATTTAATTTTTCCATAACCTCTTGTGCGCCTTTTACTATATCTACATAGTCATATGCATTTTTAGTAGAATACCATTTTACCCAATCATCTAGTCTATCTTTTGGTATTAAATCATTTATGTAATAACTTTTCGCATCTTCTTGTTTATAATTTGTTCCTAAAAATTCATTAATCATTCTAATAAATCCTTTTTCGCAAAGTACATCATCCATATCTACTATTAATTTTTTCATAAACATCTTTCCTTTTTAATTATCTATTACTTCTAAATTAGCAAATTTAGCCATTAACCTCTTATGTCCTACTTTATCAAAATTAATATCTACTTTTAAATCTTCTCCTTCTGGTTCTACTTTATTTATAGTACCTTCTCCAAACTTCTTATGGAATATTCTCACACCTTCTTTATATTGTGATAAATCAACTTGGGCATTATTTTTCTTTTTATTTAAGCCACTTAAAAAGCTTTCTGCCGTTCTAAACATAAAATTACTATTAGTTCCTTTATTTGTACTTGCTGCTGCAACTGTTTCTTTAGGTTCCACTTTATAACTCTTAACTTTTCCGTTGTCTTTACCCCCATATGTCCAACTGTAAGAAGAATCTTTGAACATTCTTTCTTTATTCGTTGTTTCTCCAAATGCTTCTTCATATCCATCTAGTAAATCTTCTGGAATTTCTTTTAAAAATCTAGATACTTGGTTATAACTTGTTGAACCAAATATTGTTCTTTGTTTGCTACAAGTTAAATATAAATGTTCTTTTGCTCTGGTAATACCTACATAACATAGGCGTCTTTCTTCCTCTAACTCTTTTGGCTCTGATATTGATTTATATCCTGGGAATATTCCTTCCTCCATTCCTACTAAAAATACTACAGGGAACTCTAATCCTTTTGCACTATGTAATGTCATTAATGTTACATAATCTGCATCTTCATCTAAATCGTCAATATCACTAGATAATGTTATTCCTTCTAAGAATTCACTTAATCCATTTTCCGCTTCTTCCTCTTCAAATTCTATTGCTACTGTTAAGAATTCGTCTAAGTTTTCTATTCTATTTTCTGCCTCTATTGTGTTTTCATTTTGAAGAGCCTTCGTATAACCAGTTTTCTTTAATGTTTCTTTAATTAAATCAGATATTGGCATTTCGTCTTTTTTAGCTTTTAATTCTTCTATTGCATTTATAAATTCTCTTGAGTTTAAAAATACTCTATTTAAGCCAAATTCATCCGCTCTTTTAATTATTTCATACATAGGTATTTCTGTCTCATTAGATAAAGCTTCTATTTTATCTAAACTAGTTTTTCCTATTCCTCGTTTTGGTTCATTTATTATTCTTCTTAGACTTAGGTTATCATTTGAGTTTTGAATTAATCTCAAATATGCAATTATATCTTTAATTTCTTTTCTTTCATAGAATTTTAAACCACCAATTATTTTATAAGGAATATTTTCTCTTCTTAAAATATCTTCTATTGCTCTTGATTGTGTATTCATTCTATAAAGTATGGCAAAATCTTGATATTTATAGTATTCTTCTCTTCTTAAATGTTCTATTTGCTCTACTATATAACTTGCTTCATCATATTCATTTTCTGCTTGATAAACTTTTGGTAAATTTCCTTCCTCATTTTGTGTCCATAATTCTTTTTTATATTTTACTTCATTATTTGAAATAACGCTATTTGCTGCTTTTAAAATATTACCTGTACAACGATAATTTTGTTCTAGTTTTATTATTTTAGTTCCTGGAAAGTCTTTTTCAAAGTTTAGTATATTTGAAATATCTGCTCCTCTAAATGAATATATTCCTTGGTCATTATCTCCTACAACTGTTATATTTTTATGCTTTGATGCTAATATTGTAACTAATGTAAATTGTGATTTATTTGTGTCTTGATATTCATCTACTAAAACATATTTAAATTTATTACTATAGTACTCTCTTATATCTTCATTTTCTTGTAATATTTTTATTGTATAATTTATAATATCATCAAAGTCTATTGCATTATTTTCTTTTAGTCTTTTTTGGTACAATTCATATACAGTTGCAATCTTTTCTTTTCTAAAGTCTCCATTTGCTCTTGCCGTATATCCATCTGGTTCTAGCATTTCATTTTTTGCATTACTTATTTCTGATAAAACTGCTCTATCATTAAATAATTTATCATCTATATTTAAATCTTTTAAACAGTTTTTTACTAATGTTCTTTGGTCTGATGTATCAAATATTATAAATGATGTATCAAAACCTATTCTATCTATAAATCTTCTTAAAATACGTACGCAAATAGAGTGAAATGTTCCCATCCAAATATCTGCTGCTGCATCTCCTACTAAGCCTACTATTCTTTCTTTCATTTCATTTGCTGCTTTATTTGTAAATGTTATTGCAAGTATATCCCAAGGTTTTACCCCTTTTTCTTTTATTAAATATGCAATTTTATGTGTTAATACTTTCGTTTTTCCGCTTCCTGCACCTGCTATTACTAAGCAAGGCCCTTCTGTATTTACTACGGCTTCGTATTGTTTATCGTTTAATCCATCTAATATTTCTGACATTTATCTTTTCCTTCCTTCTTTTTTTGACTTTTCTAATTATAACAATTAACATTATTTTTTACAAGCGAACACGAAACTTTTTTATAGAAAAAGCTATCCTTTTGGAATAGCTTCTTTAAGCATTTTCTTTTATTTCTTTTAGTAATAATTCTATGCATTTACTAATTTCTTTACTACATTCTAAATATGTTTCTTTATCATATCCCCAAGGATCTGCTATATCTATTTCATCGTGATTTGGCTCATTATATTCTACATATTCTTTCATTGTAAATACTTTTCCTTCTATCTCTGGATACAACTCTAAAACATCTTGTTTATGGTATTTTGTAGCACATAGTATCAAGTCCATATTCATTATATTAGAATTTCTTATATTTATTGCCCTATGTTTTTCTAAATCTACATCATAGTAATTTTCCATTACATATTTTGCTTCCCATGTAGACTTTTCTCCGTTATAAGCATTTACACCACAAGAATATACTTTTACATTTTCTATTTTTAAATCCTTTAATCTTTTTTCTAACAAATGATGTGCCATTGCACTCCTACAAATATTTCCTGTACATACAAACATTATATTCATTACTTTCTTCCCTTCTTCCTTTTATTAGTAAATTTATATAATTCTTATTTTTGTATATTTATTATAATTTATACTTTACAATATATCAATATTTATAACTTAGTAGCAAAAATACCAATTAAGAAACCTAACATATTTCCAACTGCTGTCATTCTTCCGTGATATAAGCTATTTGACTCTGGAATTAATTCACCAGACACAATATAAAGCATTGCACCTGCAGCAAAACTTAAACAAATAGAAATTACTTGTTCTGAAATTGAGCCTACTATTGCTCCAAAAAGCGCTCCTATTCCTGTTGTTACTCCTGATAGAATAACATAGAAAATAACTTTAAATGGCTTCATTCCTCCATTTTTCATAGGAATTGACATAGAAATTCCCTCTGGCACATCGTGTAAACATATTGCAATTGCAAGACTTAGGCCCAATTTTAATGAAGATTCAAAACCAGAACCTATTGCTAATCCTTCTGGAAAATTATGTATTGCAAGACCAATAGATACTATCATCCCTGTTTTTAATAATTTGCTTTGTTTATTATGTACTTGCACTTTACTGCTAAACTTTTTATCTACTAATAAATCACAAAAAATAATAGCAATTATTCCTAAAATTACTCCTATAACTACTTCTAATATATTACTTATTTCTAAAGCTTCTGGTATTAAATCAAAACATATTACTGCCATCATTAATCCTGATGCTAATGCTAAAATGAAGCTTAAAAATTTATTTGACTGTTTCTTTATAACAACACCTAGAATTCCTCCTAAAGTTGTTCCAAATGTTCCAAAAAATAACCCTAGAAGGGTAGTTTTTACTATCTCCATAAATAAAAAACTCCTTACAACTATCTATATTTTAATTTATTGTAAGAAGTTTAATATTATTCTTTACTTTTTTATGTTTTTAATTAATAATAATGTAAAGGTGATTTTTATGTATTTAGAAATTTTTGATGATTTAAGTACTTTACTAAATAATGATGGTCTAACTAAAAAACTAAAGCTCATAGATAAATTAATAACTTTAAAAAGATATAAAGATGCTTATTTTAAATTAGCTGTTATACTAGAATATATTAATGTTCTATTTGTAAATAGAGTTTTAAAAATAAATATGGATAATTCTAAAGTTATAACTTTCTGTAAGATTTATTTAAATTATGATGAAAAATTAGCTAATAAGATGATAGCTGTAAATGCTGAATATAATTTAGTTAGTGAAGATATTTCTTCTATTAATATTGATGATGTTGAATTTCTTGCTGCAAACATTTATGATATTTATGATTATATGATAGTAAATTACTATAATTTTTTATAAAAGAAAAACTTCTTAAAACTTTTTACATTTTAAGAAGTTTTCTTTTTATTTTTTACTTTCTTTTCTCAATTTTATAATTGAATAAATCATAATTATAAAAGATATCATACAAATAAGAATATATAAAATTATATTACTATTATCATAAGTATATGGAACTTCAATCAAATTATCATTATCTGCTTCTTGGGAAGTATTAGAATTACTGCTATTGCCTATCTCGTTTGTATTACTTTCTTCATTTTCTTGTATTAATACATTCCAACTCATATTTTGTTCTAAATTTTCAATTTCATTTCCAACCTCTTTATCTACTTCTACAATTACCTTTAATTTTAATTCTTCATCTTTCGAAAAAGTTCCTAATTCTATAAATTCATTTCTTTCTGATAATTCATTATCATTTAGAAGAACTTTTACATTAACGCCATCAGGTAATTTATTTTCTTCATTACCTTCGATTTTCAAGAAAATTTTTGTGTCTGCTTTTATATTTTCTAACTTAAATAATATTTCTTGTTCTTTTACATCTCCTGGCATAATGTCTTTTAATTCACTAAATAAATCCGTATTATCATCATTTAAAAACACTATTTCTTTTTCTCTACCATCATAATAAATTGTAGGAATCGGACTATATGCCTGGTTTATTTTCACTCCAAAAAATATAATTATTAAAATACTCAATAAAAGAACTACTGTTAACAGTTTTTTCATTCTTTACTCCTTTAAATTTAACATATTATCTATTATATCCACACCCCAAGCTTCTTCTACTGCTTTAGAAGGTTCTGCTTGAATTGCTTGATTTGCTATACTAACTTCTAATGTCCTATCTTCATATTCTTTTATTTGCTTACATTCTTCTATCAATATATCTGTATTAGAATTTACTTCTATTGGATTTTTATAATAGTAATATCCATCTCCTGACTTTATCCAGTTTGGTGAATCAGAAAATTTAATTGAATAATCTACATTTTCTTCTGGCACGTTTTCTATAATTTTACCATTTTCATCTTTCCAGCAAATTACTATTGCTGTTCTCACATATATTGATACATTTCCAGAATTTTTTATAGATACATCTTTTTTTGTTTTTTCATTTTTATTAAATGTTTCTACTATTTCTGATTTTACTTCTCCCATTACAAATTCATTTGTTATACTATTTTTCTTTATTAAGTATGCAACCGAACCTGTTAGTATACAAACTAGTAATAGAAATGAAATCTTTGTAAATATCTTTCCACTTAGTTTTTTCTCTTTAAAATGTTTTCCTTTTGAATAAAATTTAAATTTATAACTAGTTTTCATATGTCTATTTGCAGATTTATTCATAAAATTCCCTGTCACCTCCTATCTATTAATATTCATTATCAGCATGTGTCATTGAATCAAACCATTTATTAGTTCCTCTTGTTTCTTCATATGTAACATTTACTTTATCATTATTATTATTTACTTTTATATCTTCATAGAAATCATTATTATATCTCCATGACCAATCATTTTTCTCTACTACTTTATAAACTCCATATGATAATTTTATAGTCTTACTTTCTCCTTTAGATACTAAAACTTCACTTACCACATTTCCTTCTTTATCTAAAACTTGGAATATAAATATATCTTCTTTGCTTTCTTCTTCATTAGTAATATTTATTGTTATTTCCCCTGTAAATTCTATTTTAGCATTTCCGTTTTCATCTGTTTTTTTATTTGCTAAACTTTCTCCTGTAATATCACTATTTTTATATAAAATAACTTCAATATCTTTTGGATATTTTATACTTGTCTTTTGGTTATCTCCATATGAAACATCTTCTACATGAACAGTCAAGCTTGGTTTTTCATAATCAATATTAAAATATGCATATATCTTTTCATTATCTGTTCCTAAAACAATATCCGGTTCCTTTTCAGATGTACCTATTATATCTATTTCATTTCCATCAGAATCTTGAACTGTTATATTTCTTACAATTGGATACAAATTCATATCTTGAGTTATATTTTTATCATAAAAATCTTCCCATTGTACTACTGTTCCATCACTTTTTTCCCATTGCCAATTTCTAAATGACTCATTCAAATTTAACGAATCATTTATTTTTTGATATGCTTCATAATCAATTGGAACTGTAATCTTTTCTCCATCTTCTCCTGTTACCTCATTTACAAAAGTTCTATCTTCTCCTTGTTTTACATCTGCTGTATAAATAACTTCTCCTTTTGTATTATAATAATTAACTTTATACGCTCTAGTATATACTGCAGTATAAATTTGAGGTTCTAAGCTTTCTTTTCTTTGTAATAAATATGTTTTATTTCCAGTTACTAATTCTCCTTCTTCTTGAGTACTATCATAATTCTTATACCAACCTATAAATTGGTATCCTTCAACTTCTTCTGTATTTAATTGTGATTTATCTATGCCAGGTCTTGTAATATATCTTACATCTTCTGTCTTCAAATTATTGTCTATTAGATAATCATCAATATTAGAATTTACCTCTATTTGCATTTTTACATAAACAGGCCATAGTTCCATAGAATTTGTTATTGTAGTTGTATTGCTAATAATATTTATACCTTCTATCTCAGAATATGATGCTAATTTATGATATCCACTATTAGTAGGCTTTGTACTTGACCATCCAACAAAAATATAATTTTCTGATAAATCTTTTATTTCATATGTTGGAGTTGGCATCTCTCCTACTGCTTCTCCATTTGTTTTTATTTCATTTTTTACATCAGAATCATTTAAATGATATACTAATATAATTGTCTCATATTTTGCTATAAATATATATTCTTTCCCTGCTTCTATTGTATATTTGTAACTATTATTTTCATCTGGTCTTATTATTTCTTCTTTTCCTGACTCGTCTACTCTAACAAGAGAGCTTAATACATATTTTTCTCCACTATTACCAATAACAAAAGTATCTAAATCAGGTGTTATTGTTACTGTTGCTACACCTATTTCATCTTGATTTTCAGTAATCGTATATCCAGGTTTTTGAGGTGTATTTATTTCTTCTGATATCTTAAAGTTAACATTTGTTGATGTTTCTACATTATATTTAGCATAGACCGGATAAGCATCCATAACTTCAGAAACTATAGTATCTTCTGATAGTAAATATGGTTTTACTTTTGTAATATCTGATGTACAATATAAATCATCTGTTACATCATATATATAATTCCATTCCTCACTATCTTTTTCAACTTCTGTAGAAGATATCCATCCTAAAAATACATATCCAGGAATTTTCATTTCATCCCTTGAAGGTGAAGCTTGTAAAGTTATGGTCTTATTTAAATAATCTCCATCTTCTGGATCTGTATTTACATCATCATTTTGATGCATAAATGGGTATTTATATGTATGTGATGTGTCTTCATTCATAAATAATTTATCTTCATATCTTCTTGATACTGTTAAATCTTCTCCCTGTTTTTTATGGAATATAATGTCTGCTGTTACCATTGCCATACCCTTATATTGAACACTTGGATTCAATGTTCCTGTATCCATAGGGTTATTTATATAAGTCCAAGCGTTATTTGATCTTTCTAGAGTCCAGAAATTTAGTTTATATCTATCACTAACAGGGATAAGTCTAAATTTTCCACCTGTTCCTGCATGTTCATCATTTATTCTTCCTGCACCTGGGAAATCCATTGTTACGTAAGCTTGATATAATGTTCCTCCCCCTACTGCATCTGTATTATTATGTGAATATACTTTTAAAGGCTCTGTTATCTTTCCTGAATATGCATCAGACTTATCATCACTTCTTCCATGATTTACGTGTTCTGTACCCCAGTGTGATATATATTCTTTAATATATCCTGGACTTGGTATATTTTGAAAATCTGTGTTATATCCTTGATATATACTATTGAAAAGTTCACTTTCTGTAAACGCTCCACCATCATGTTGTGCAAATGCTCTTACATAATATTCTACTAAGTATTCAAATTTTGCAGTATATGTATGTACTTGTGTTAAATCTACATCTATTAATTCATATGAAGTCTCTTTAGAAACCTTATGTCCGTTTTCATCATACCAACCTAAAAATCTATATCCTTCTGGGAATGTTCCATCTTCATTTTCTCCTGTAACAGTAATAACGACATTCTTATTCTCATTCATGCTTACAGATGTATATCCTACTCCTTCTCTTTGGCTTTCATCATTAATATCATCTTGTTCATTTCCTTCAAAAACGGTGTTAATGTTTGAAATTGAATCCACATATACAGGATATAAGTTCATTGTTTTTATTATGCTGTTACCTGTTTCATAAAATGCGTTATCATTTTTTAATGCTGTTAATTCTGGTGCTGTGATACTACTATATCCACCACCTGGTTCATTAGATTTTGTAGTAGTCCATCCAATTAGTTTTGCATTTTCACTACTTGGTTTGTTTATAGGTTCAGCACAATTTATTTTTTCATTATAATCATACCAATCTTTTTGAGTACTTTCACTAATAGCATTTCCTGTTTCTACATCTATTAAATTTCCATTTATATCATGGTATAAAACATGTGCTTGATAATATGCAATAAATAAATCATTATCTTCTATAGAAATATTTTCTAAAACTTTCTCATTTGAAATAGGTTCGTATTTACTAAAAGCCTTATTAAAATATTCATAGTCTTCATTTATTTTATCTGTTAATATATCCGGAATTCTATACCATGAAACAAATCTATATCCTTCATTTTCTACAGCCCTTATACTAGCAGTAGTCTCTCTATTATGTACTCCTTGAACAGCAAAAGTATATGGATTTTCTGTTGAAACACTTGTATCTACTAATTGTGTACTATCAATCGTAACCTCTCCTGCTCCTTTATAATCTAAAGTTGCTGATATAGATTGTCCATGTATTGGAATACCTTTTTTATAATCTATAACCCATTTATTTATATGACTTTGATTATATGAAGTATTTCTTTCAATATTTCCACTTAAGTCATAACTTTCTGCTTGCCAAAATTCTTTATCAATATATTGACTATCACTTACAGGTCCATAAGATCCTGAAGATGAACTATTTCCCAAAGCAGTCATTGATACGTTAGGATTTAAGCTTGGTTTATAATATGCATTTTCTACTTTTCCACCTTCGTATACATTTGCTATTCCTGAAATATTTACATTGTCTTGGATTATTGGTATTACAAGAACTGCATTATATTGTCTTGAACTAGCTATTCCTGCATAATGACAACGAACTATTTCATTTTGGCTTCCAAACATTGCTCCAGCAATGCCACCTATATGACCAGTATTTCCAGCTCCAACTGATACATATGTTGCACAATAAAAATTAAGTTCTGCTGTTGAATAGCTATCAATTACTTTTGAGTCTCCATTCATTTGTCCTATTATACCACCAACATATAAAGTATTTCCACCTAATGCTCCAACTGCAACGTCATAATAATTTTTTATTAGTCCGCCTTCTACTCTTGAGTATTCAACATCTGTAGATACAGAATTTCCTATTAAACCACCTAAATATAGTCCTTTTCCTGATAAAGCAGCGACTCCAGATGTGTTATTTGTATTTATTCTTGTATTTATTGATTCACAATTATATAATACGCAATTATTTGCTTCTCCTACAATTGCTCCTCCTCTAATTCCACCATCAGTTATTAGGGTTAAAACATTATTAATTGCTCCAACAAATAAATGACTATCCTTAACTGTTATATTTTCAAAAGTTGTTCCCTCTGAATAGCCAGAAATTATTCCTCCTCTATAATCTGATTGTATTTCAGCATTTAAAATTGTTAAATTCTTTATTACGGCTCCTGTTCCTGTATTGGAAAATAGGCCTGTATCACTTTTAGGGTCAAGTGTAGATTCATATCTTAAGTTTGAAATTGAATGTCCTTGTCCATCAAACGTTCCTTTAAATGGATAATCTGAACTTCCAAATGATATATGTTTAAAACTACTACTATTTAAAGTTGCCTGATTTTCTTCTGTTATTTCTATATCACTTTTTAATATGTATGTATCATTTTGATGTCCACTTTGTCTACTTAATTCTGCTGCTTGTACTAATTCATCAAAATTATTTATTTCATAAACTGCTGAATCTGCATAAGTTCCACTTATTGCAAACAAAACAATAAATAAGGCGGAAACAATTGCAAATATAGCAACTTTTTTAATGTTTATTTTTCTATTATGTTTCATATTGTTTCCTCCTTATTCTTAAGGTAGTGTGAAAACTTTATAAGCTTCCAACTACTTTTTTGTTTATTTTTAGGTCTTTTTTGACCTTTTTGTTTTTT
>CALXFI010000045.1 GCA_944387535.1 uncultured Clostridia bacterium
CTTTTCTAAGAAAAATCTACATTTTTTTGTTCTCTTTTTGGTTAAACGGAGAACTATATTTATTTTACTATATTTTTAAAAAAAAGAAAAGACTATTGAGCAAAATATTTTTTATATACTTTGTCAACAATCTGAAGCGATGAATTATCATCGCTTTATTTTTTTCTAATCTTCCCTATCCTAATATCTTTCTTCTACATATGGCTCTAATAAATCTGTATTTGTAACCCTTAATGCAAAATATGGTTTTTCTGCATCTTTTTCTTTTAAGAATATTATAAAATTATTATCTAAATAGAAAAATCTTGTCTCCATTCCAATGCCCATATACATATCTTGAATAGTGGCTTCACTAGTTAAATTCCCACCTTTTTCATTTAAAGAAAATTTTACATTTTGCATGGCATTTTTTAAATAAAGTCCACTTGTTCCTTCTATAAACTTACCACATAATTCATCATAATTAATTACCGTATCTAAATTTATATAAGGTATTTTTAACTCATCATCTTCTGTAAATTCTTTTTTTCCTGTATAATTTTTAGCTTTTTCAGTCATTTTTTGATAAATATCTTCAAAAGAATCATTAGAGTCTGTCCTACAAATAAATACTTCATCTTCCCCTTTTGTTTTTAACTTTACTGCAAAATCATTACTTCTTAAATCATTATCACTATCTTTATTATAATATAATACTTCTACATTAGAGTTTAGTTCTTCACTACTACTATTTTCAATTCCAAAATATTTATAAAATTCTTCAGAACCTTTAAATTTCATTCCTGATAATCTATCAAATGGTATAGGAAACTCAAAATTTTTATAAAGAATAGAATATATTGTGTAACATTTTCTATTTCCATCTACTTTTGTAAAGTCTAAATTATCTAAAATACTTGACTGATAATTAAATTTATTTTTCAGGTCTTGTTCTATTTCATCTTTTAATTCTGGTTTTGTTTCCCCTACTTTTATATAATAGCTATCATCAGATAACATATCTTTTGTAAAGCTTCTTTTATTTAATTCATCTGCAAGTTCTGAGTCATAATCTTCAAATTTTAATTCTTTTCCATGTAATCTTTTATCTAAAAACTCGTTCCATGCAAGTTGGAAACTTCCAACCCATACATTATTTGTATTGGTATCTCCCAACTTTCCAGTAAATGAAGGCTCAATAGATGTACTTTTAATGTTTTCATATATTTTATAACTTGCATAAACTACTCCAGATATAATTATTGTTATAGCTAAAATAATTGAAAGTATCTTTAATATCTTATTATTTTTCATTTCAATCACCTCCTCTTCTATCAACATTTTTCTTAATTTTCTCTTACTGTTGTGAGCAAGTGTCTTTATTTGTTTTTCAGTTTTATCCATTATTTTAGCTGTTTCTTTATAAGATAAACCTTCAATTTTAGTTAAATAAATTACTAGTTGATAATCTTCTGGAAGCTTATGTAAAACATTCTTTATTTTTTCTTTTCTTTCATTTGAACAAATAATTTCTTCTAATAATTTTTCTTCTTTTATATCATCATCTAGTTCTACTAATTTACCTAACTTTTTTGTATAATTAATTGCTCGTGATTTTGCAATTGTGTATAAATAAGTTTTGAAAGAATACTTTGAGTCATATTTTTCTTTATTTTCTAATATATATAAAATTACATCTTGGAACACATCTTCTGCTACATCTACACTTTTAACATATCTTGTTATAAAGTAAATTAAATTACTTTTATATTTTCCAACTAACTTATCAAATGATTCCTCATTTCCTTTTAAAAACTCTTTATATAAAATTTTATCCTCTTCCATTTTCTACTCCTGTTTTTTTCTTTATATCTATTATACAAGTAAGTAGCACAAAAGTTATATACTTTTAGAAAAATTATTTAATTTTTTTCAAAATACAATTCCTAGCATTATATTAATCTCAATATATATTACTTTGTCCTAAAAACAATTTGCTGTTTTTTATAATATCTGATATAATTTTATATGTTATGGAAAGTAAAGAAAGATATAATCATTTAAATACATATTATAAAAACAAATTTGGTGAAAGGACATTAAAAATCTGCATTGATGCGGGATTTACATGTCCTAATCGTGATGGCACTTTGAGTAATAAAGGTTGTATATTTTGCAGTAGAGAAGGTTCAGGAGAATTAATAAAATTTTCTAATTTAAATATAACTAAGCAAGTTCAGAATTTTTTAAATAGTTATAGAGGTAAACGTGCTAATAAATTTATTGCATACTTTCAAAATTTCACAAATACATATGACTCTGTTCTAAATCTAAAAGCTAAATATGATGCAGCTTTAATTGATGATAGAATTGTTGGTTTGTCTGTTGCAACAAGACCTGACTGTATTTCTGAAGAAGTAGCAAATTTACTTGCCTCATATTCTGATAAATATGACGTTTCTGTTGAACTTGGACTGCAAACTTCAAATGATAAAATTGGAAATTTAATTAATCGTTGTTATTCAAGCAAACAATTTACTACTGCTGTTGATATTTTAAGAAAGCATAATATTGAAGTAATAGCTCATATAATGATTGGACTTCCTTCTGAAACTTTTGAAGATATAAAAAACACTACTGATTTTATAAATAATCATGATATTCAGGGAATTAAAATACATTCTACATATGTTGTTAAAAATACTGTTTTAGCTAATATGTATTATAACAATAAATATACTCCAATTACTTTAGAGTATTATTTAGACAATTTAACATATGTTATAACTCATTTAAGACCAGATATTATAATTCATAGGATTTCTGGAGATGCACCAAAAGATTTGCTTGTAGCTCCAGAATGGAACTTACATAAAAAATGGATATTAAATGGTTTTGAAAAATTATTAAAAGAACAAGATATATGGCAAGGGAATTTTTATAAAAAATGAGAGTAATTATTAAATAACTGCTCTCATCTATTTACATTTATAAATAATATTCTCTATATGTCTCTTCTATAGCAAATATGCCTTGTCCAATACTAACCGGGAAATATTTTGGGCCAATAACACAGCCATAAGTTTGATTATTTCTATCTTTAAAAGTAATTATATAATTTTCATGATATTTACTCCACTCTAAACTAACATATTTTAATTGCATTCCAGGAAAATTAACTTTCATGTAAATTGTTCCATAAACCTTTGCTATTTGCTTTGGAATAACTCCAGCAACCCACAATACTATAATTAATAAAATTACAACTATTATAGATATAATGATAATTTTTTTCTTTTTCATTTATAATTCCCCCTCTATCTTTCTACAAACTACAAAATTATAATTATTGTTTATATTTTATTTTATGATATATTCTTCCAATTATAATTCCAACTATTTGATTTATTGATAAATATATAATAATATCACTTATACCAATAATGGCGCTTATACAAATATTTATTAGTATAGAAATTACTAAAACCTTAAAAACTAATTGTGGGTCATTTTTTGATGAAAAAACACAGTAAATTAATCCTTCTCCACCAAGTACAAGTAATGTATGAATTAATAAGTTTATTAAACCAATGATCACTAATATATCATTATTTGTTAACGCTATTCCACTTTTAAATAAAGCCCAGCATACAAAAAATATTGTATAGTTTATAATTATAAAAATATATTCTTTCTTCAATTTTTTCACACTTTCTTTCAAATTGCTACTCATTTCCAATTACTTCTATTGATTTAATTTTTAAGTTGTCCAAAGGTTCGTTTAAATTTTCATATTCTACTTTAACAGTTTTCCCCTCTTCTAATTCACCTTTCTCTATAGTATTTTCTGTAATATATGCCTTTACTGCAAATGGTAAATTATAAACTGTGTCAGAATTAGTATCATCTTCTAAAGTATATTTTAAATATAAATAGCCAGACTCGATATAACTTTCTCCAATTGTTACCACTGACGGATATTTACGATTACTAGTTAAAGCTGCTTGTTCCATTTTATTGTAATCATTTGATTTTAAAACGATTATAGGATTATCTTTAGTATCAAAATCATTTATTCCTCCATATCCTTTTTTGATCAAGTCTCCAGAGCAAATTAAAATATCTCCTTCCTGTATATAGCTAATATCATGTTCTTCTAAAGTCATATAATCTATACATTTTTGATTTTTATCAACAATATTTGCTGATGTGTATTCATCCATTTCAAATCCAAATTCTCCAAAATGTTGGCCATTAAATATATAAATATATCCATTGTTATGTAATTCTACTATTCCTTGAATTGAGATATTTTCTTCTGTTTCAACAACTTCATCTTTCTTAGAAAAATCAGCTATTACTTGACCGTTTTCGTCATATATTCGAGTACTATCTATTTGATTATTTGATTTTTTACTTTTATAAAAATACAATGCTAATAAAGTAACGATTAATATAATTATTATTAAAATAATAGAAATAATTATTTTATTTTTTTTCATATATATTCTCTCCTTGTGAACTCACCATTGTTCAAAGCCAATGGGATTGCGGTTGCCTTATTTCAACCATATTACTAATTGTAATTTGTAATTGTTTTCACTTTTTATTCTTCTTCAAAATCATTATAATTCATAAACCAAGTTCCTATTTTCATTTCATCATATCCGTCTAGCTTATTAAAATCTATAACTTTATAACCTAAACCTAAATATTCTTTACTTCCCCCATCTCTATAAGTAGAAGTATTTATGCAAAATATTGGAGTTTCATTATTTTTTACTCTATTGTAATCAATTATAAAAAACATAATTCCTAAAACCACTATTATTACCAATAAGATACACAAAATCTTTAATATCTTTTTCATAATTATTCTCCTTTTTATTTTCCAAAATTCTACATTAATAATATCATAATTATAGTATTCTATCAATAATTTGCCTTTTTTCTATAAAGATTTTCTTGTTATATTTTTTTAGTGATATATTTAATAAGATAATATTTTTAGTAATAAATTTAGTAATTGAGGTGATAAAAAATGCAATATGTATATAGTCCTAGAGGAGTATGTTCAAGAAAAATGAAAATAGAAGTAGAGGGAAATATCATAAAAAGAGTAGAAATAGTTGGTGGTTGTGCAGGTAATACTGTTGGCGTATCAAGGTTAATTCAGGGGATGGATATTGATGAGGCAATAAAAAGATTAAAGGGTATACCTTGTGGAAATAAAGGTACCTCTTGCCCAGACCAATTAGCAAGAGCTTTGGAAAACATAAAAAAAGAAGCTAAAAAATAAATTTATATTGTATAAAAACTTTTTCATTATAAGTATTTTACAACTTGTATGATGTTTTCTCTTTTTTCTATTTATGATATAATTTTAAAGAAAGAAATTAAAAATTAGAGGTATTTTTATGAAATATGTTAAATTGTATTTATCGCAATTAGAATAACTAGAAAAGTAGCATATATTATACTTTTGCATTTGCTACCAATAAAAAATGTGAAAATAAATTTAAATAAGAAAAGAAATACCTTTTATATAACAAAAAGCTACCAATTCTATTTAGTAACTTTTTCTTTTTCAAAACACTCACACAAATTTGTATTTCTTCTCATTTTTTCACTTTATCCTTATCTATTAATCAACTATTGATAAAATTACTTTTTTCAAAGATAATAGTCAAATAAAATATGTGCTTTTTATACACAGATTACTTGTATTTTAATATAATAAGCTTCTTGTTCAAATCGGCTTAATACAAATGGAGAAAGATTAGATTTAAACACATATTTTTAAACTTAAAAGGAAGGATATTCAAATAAGAAAATCCTCCCACGAAAATATTTCTTACCAAGCCCAACCATAATAGTTTGAATCTCCTGCAAATCCAGGATCACATATATTTCCACCAACAACATTATAGCCATTATTTCTTGATTCCCAAAGTGAAGTAATAACATCATCATAAACACTCATATATCCTAAACGAGGAAAAAATCTTTGGTCAAAATCATAAGCAGTAATTTCATAAACCGAAACATTCCAACCCACAAAACAACGGCCAGCACTCGTTGCACCAAATGCATTAGCCCAATTATTATTTAAACTGCTATAACAAGCATCACAATATACAAAATGCCAGTTACCATAATTTTTAGTACTATATACTGTCCAATTTGGACCATCAGTTAAGGACGAATAACTACCATAATAATTACCATGGCAATTTAAATACAATCCATATAAATTAGGTCTTTATAATACCCAGTCAATATCCACTTGTGAAATAGTCCAAGTTACCACAGGGTACCCTGTCTGATTATATCCTAATCTAGCAAAGGCCTGAGAAGCCATATTTGCACATTCAACATATCCAAGAAAATCACAAGCACTTATTGAACGAGCATAATCACTTTTGATTCTATCCTTTCCAAGGATATCTCCTGTTATTGCATCTACATAAATAAATATATTGTCATCAACAGAAATCTTCCAAGTTAATCTTATATCATTTTCCGTACTATTAGTATTAGTTGTTTCAACCTTATAAAAAGTTAAATCTACTTCGATATTGTTATAACCATCGTATTTTGAAATTATATTACTTGCATAATTTATTGCATCATTTTCGCTAATATTAGGTTCTATACTATTAGGTTTATTTTCATTTTTTCCATATAACATTATTGAACCATCTTGTGCATCAACAATTACATTTACAGTTTCATAAGGATTGACAAGCTCATCTCCATAATTCTTACACCATGACAAAATCCAACATCCTTCTAAATCATTGCTGCAATCAATTAATTTATAATCTTCCAAATTATTTATTTCTTCTATTGATGAAACAACACTATTTAAATCACTTTCTTTATTTACCATGTAATTAGGTTTTGACAGTTCTTCACCTTCCCCATAATTTCTTTTATTTTTATCAATAGTTGAATAATCATCTATATTTTTGTAGCTTACAATTTCTCCTTTTTCATCTATATCTACAATTATATTATCTGTTTTAATTCTTGTAGCCTCTCTATTTAAAGATGAATCATAAATTTTATTTATACTATCGATATTTGAAATTTTTTTATTGAAGGTTTTCAATAATTCTTCTGACTTTGCATTAATTTTTGGCACTTATTCTATTGAACAACTTTCAATTTTTGTCTCCGTAGCAGAATAAAAAGCTTTCTCTTCATTTGTAATTACATTAGCTTCTTGCTCTATTGTTTCAGATTTTTGAGAATTTGCAAAAACATTACTATATGATATAATAGATGTAATAGTTACAAAAATTATTAAAGTTATTACTAATAGAAATTTGTTTTTCTTCATATTTTAATCCTCCTTTAAAATTCGGTTTTACAAATTTTTTTAGTAAAAATCATTTGGTTTTTTGGTTTTTATAATGCTTTTATATAAAAAGATTATCCATCTTTTTACATCTAATTTTTTACATTATCAAAACCTTATACAACAAAATCCTCTCCCCCTTTCAATTTTATTTTATGTCATATAATATAAATCTCTAATTATTTGCTAACTCAAGTACATCAATATCATCAACTTTTAATGCGAAATAAGGCCTTTGCTTACCCTGTTCTTTTAAATATATGATAAAATCATCATTAAATATAAATTCTCTATCTATTTGACTAATAGATTGCTTTAATGCCTCTATTAAAGCCTCGCTCTTAACACTTCCACCATAATTATTTAATTCAAAATCAATTGTTTGTATAGCCTGTTTTATATACCAATTTGTTCCTTTTATATATCTACCACATAATTCATCATAATTTATTTCATTATTCAATTGTATAAATGGTATTTTTAAAACATCATTTTCTCCTAAACTGGTTTTTCCAGTATATTCAGATTGTTTTTCTATCATTTCTTGATAATTACCTTCAAAAGTTTTATTTTCTCCATTCGTTCTATATAAGTAGACTTCTTCTCCTTCTTGTGTTTTTAATTTAATAGCAAAATCTTCTTTTGAATTATAAAATAATATTTCTACATTTTCACTTGCATTTTGTGATGTATTTGGCTCTATTCCAAAATATTTTACTTTTTCTTCAGATTCTCCAAAAGTGTTGTCTGATAATGTAGGAAATTTTTCTAAATAATTAAATTCTTTTTTTAACATAGCATATAAAACATAAGCTTCTGTATCTCCCCACTCTACTTTATCTAATATTTTGCTATTTTCATTAAATTTCTGCTTTATTCCGTTTTCAATTTGTTTTTTCAAATCAAATGTAGCAGTTCCATGTATCTTAAAATATGAATTTTCTGATAATTGTTCGGCTGTAAATGTCTGCTTATTTAATTCATTTGCAAGTTCTGAATAACCATCTTCAAATTCAATTTTTCCGCCTATTACATCATTCATAAAGTCATTCCATACTAAATTAAATGTACCTATCCAGACCTTATTATTATCCATTGTAGAAATTTCACTTGTATAAGTAGGTGTCATCTCTACTTTTTCTTTAACACTTTTAATGATTTGCATTGTAGCATATACAACTCCAGATAATAAAACACCCATACATATTATAATAATAAAGATTTTTATAAATTTATTCATTTCATCACCCCCTCTCTTTAACAAGATTTTCCTTAACTGAATTTTTCCTCTATGTATTAAATTCTTTGTATTTTGTAGTGTTTCTCCTAATATTCTAGATGTTTCTTCATAAGAAAAGCCTTCAATATTTACAAGGTAAATAGCATTTCTATATCTTTCATCTAAAAGTTCTATTGCTTCTAATAGTTCTTTTTTCTTCTCTTCTTTTATAATAACTTCTAATACATCTTTTTCAGCTGTTTCGTTATCGTTTTCAAGATATATTTCTGATATTTCATTTCTCCTTTTTTCTATTTTTATATAATTATACGCTTTGCTTTTCGCAACTAAATATATAAAATATTTAAAGGAACTATTTTCTCGCACTTTATTTTGCATAACATATATAAAAGTTTCTTGAGTTAAATCTTCTGCTTTTTGATAGTCTTTTACTATGTTATAAATAAAATATTCAATTCTATTTTTATATTTTTTGTAAAGATATTCAAATGCTTGTTTCTTTCCGTTTAAATAATCATTATATAATTTATTATCTAAATCTTTATTCATTTTCTACCTGCTTTCATATATACATAACAGTAACTTACAAAAAAGTTTCAAGTTTTTTTATTTTATAATAAACTTTAAAATATTGTTGTATCAAAGTCATTTTTTATTAATCTTTATCTCTTTGTTGTATCATATTGCTAAATTTAAACCCTCAAACTCTATTAGCATTTGATTTCATTCTACTTATCTTTCTTTTTTTATCTAAATAAAACAATAAATTACTATTTTTATAAAATCTAACTTAAGCTGTAATTTTTACATGTATCTTCTTTTCTTATTCAAAGATGTGTCCAAAATTGTCGAAAAAGGACAAAAGGAAACATCCCCAATTAATCACCAAAAGCTGCTCCACCAATTATTAAGCCGGTTGTTGCATCAACATATACTCTAACTCCATTTCCCATATTGTTTGTTTTTGTTACAACATATGCTTTTCTCCTTATATTTGTATAAACCTTATCACCTTCATTATATTTTCTTGTAAAATAATTGTTAGGAGTAACTTCTTGTATTTCAATAGTTTCTCTTTCTGTATCTTCTACCCCTTCTCCAGCAATCCTTGCTGCAGACTCTTCAAAACCAATTTCCGCAATTTCTTTTGCTTTTGCTTCAGATATTTTTACTTCATTTGAACTTACACTATAATTATCAAAATCTGTTACATACACGCTTTTATCTAAATTTTCTGCCATTTGATTATATCTATTTATAAAATCATTATAACTCTCTGCTTCTTCGTTCTTTTGTTTTTGATATTCTGTCTCTGTTTTCCATGTTACTCCTTCATCTGTTGATACAAATTTTTCTGCACTTTCATTTGAATCATCCCTGTTTTCTTTTACCTCCATAATTATAACCATTCCGGTATTATCTAAAAACTGTGGCATACTATAATAAGTAAAATTTTTATTACTATCAGATGCTCCGTTTACATCAATTTTTTCAAAAGTTTCTTCACTCATATTATTAACTCTATATAAATCACATTTTTTACCATCTTCACTTGGAACTGTTAAAAATCCATCAACAGCCATTCCGAATTCATTTAAAAATTTTAGCGTACAATTATCATTAAGTGTAAAGCTTGTTTTTACTTCACTCCAATAATCACCTTCTGTTGTTGATTTTATTATTTTTCCTTCTCCCTCAGGATTTACTGAAAAAATATAACCATAGTTTCCACTTATTCTAATGCATTTAATCTTTGAACCACTTGGTATACCTATCGTTTTACTTGTTAAGTCTTTTGTTGTCCAATCATCAAAAATTGTATTTTCTGACATTACTAAATATATTTTATCATTTAATTTATAATAAAAATATATATTTCCTAAGCTAGTATTTGACTGGTATGTTCCTTCTTCATAGTCTGACATATTCATTTGTGAGAAATCTCCTGGTACTTGTATTGTTCTATTATTATTGTTATCTATAACAAATAATTTTCCATCTTGTATATAGAAATTTTTACTTGTTTCCTCACCATTTGCTGTTATATTATTTTCTATACTATTTTCCATATTGTTTTTTGAATTATCTTCTTGATATAAAGTGTCAGCAACAATATAAATTAGAGCAATAATTACTAATATTACTATTATAATTATCCCTTTGTTTTTTCTACTAATAATATCTTTTTTATTGTTCTTATCTTTCTTATTTTCCTCATCTTTATCTGTCATACTATCACCTCAATTTTTACAATTTATTTTTATGTCTATATTATAACAAATGATTTTTAAATAATCTACTATTTTTACAAATATAGGAGAACTACTATTTATAGCAGTTCTCCTTGAATAAAGGGGATGTGCCAATTGCTTCACTACAATTAGCACGATTTTATTATTTTTCTTCTAATATCTCATTTTCTTTTTCCTCAGTTATATATCCATATTTAACCATTTTATCTGCAACTTGTTTTTGTCTTTCTTTTGCAAGTTTTGGATTTACATTTGGATTATATACTGATGGAGCATTTGGAATTCCTGCAAGCATTATTGCTTCTCCATCTGTCATTTCTTTTGGCTCTTTTCCAAAATACCCCTTACTTGCTTCTTTTACAGTATTATAACCATTTCCAAAATATGCTGTATTTAAGTATAATTCTAGTATTTCATCTTTATCATAACTACTTTCTATTTTAAATGCCATAAATACTTCTGCTATTTTTCTTTCCATTTTCTTTTCTTGTGTAAAGTAAATATTTTTTGCAAGTTGTTGAGTTATTGTGCTTCCTCCTTCTACATAGCTCATTGCTTTTATATCATTAATCGCTGCTCTCCCTATTGCTATTATATCTATTCCTGGATGATTATAAAATCTATGGTCTTCTACTGATATAACAGCATCAATATAAATCTTAGGTAATTCAGAAAGTTTTGTGTAGTTATCCTTTTTCTTTATTTCTGCAACTTTTTCATCCAATGAGGTTTCTTCTATTGCTTCTTTATACATATTGTATCCATTACCTACAAACAATAATCCTATACTTATTGAAATCAATATTATAACGATAATTATTTTCTTTAAAACCTTCATTTTCTATCACCTACTTTTTTACCTTTTTATTCTATATATATTTTAATATTTATTTTCAACTTTGTCGTTAGTTTAAGCTTACAATAAAATTACATTTTTGTAACCTTTTCTTATATCAATATATTTTCTTTTTTATATAATAACAAAAACTTCTTAAATAACTATTAATCTAAGATTAAAAATCTCTTAAATTTTAGTAAGAAAAAAGAAGATTATCTAATAACCTTCTTAAATTTCATACATATGTAATAAAATAATCTTCTCTGTATTTTTTTATTTATTTTCTTGTATTAAGAAATTATATTTACTTGCATGCCTTAATTCATCTGTCATAATAGCCATCATTAATGTATAACTCCTTCCACTTGGCATAACTCCTAAAATTTTTCTATATTTAGTAACTGCTTGTAATTCACCAAATAATGCTTTTTCTAAATTTTCTTTATAACTATTTTCATTGTCAACACTTGCCATTGACATATCTTTAGGTATTACTTGGCCTGTAAAATTATAGTATAATTCTCTTAAAATATTATTATGTTTTCTTTCATCATCTCTAATACTTGTTATAATTTCTTTTTGTTTTTCTGTTGGTGCTTGCTCTATTAATCTATCATAAAATACTTCATCTTCTTTTTCATCTCCAATAGATTGTCTTATTAACCCTATTGCTTGGTTTAATGTAATTATTTCATCGTTTTGCATATCTGGTTGATTACTATTTCTATAATTATATTCATCCATGTAACGATAATCATTAAATCCATAATATAAATTATTCATATTATAATCTGAATACATTTTCATCCCTCCTTAAATTTATATTATGAATTACTTTTATATTTTGACACTATTTATCTTTTGTATTGTCTGTTAAATATGCAGATAGATTACCATCACTACTATATGTTGCTAAAAATATATTATCAGTTTTTATAATTTTTTGTTTTTGTAACATTTCATCTAACCATAACTTATCAAGTCCAAGTTCTTTTAAGTTTTCTTCCATCACTTTTCCATCTAATATTAGATTAGTAGCAATTCCATCTTCTTTAGGTTTTATGTTAAAGTCACTTGGATTTGCAGGTCTTTTATCACTATATGGTAAGAAACTTATCTTTCCGTTTTCTTCTAGTAATGCTGTTTTTATATCACTTAAATTAAAAAATCCATTTGTCCTACATTGTACTAAAAATTCATTTAAATCAATTTTTGCTTTTTTAAAATTTTCTTTAAACAATGTACCATTATCATATAAAATTAGTGTCTTACCAGAAAGTATAGGTCTTAATTTTACAAATTTAGTATTTAAGATAGATACTATAAAAGTTATAAGTGCATATACAATCATTGCAACTACTGGTTGTATAAAATTGTTTTCTAATGAAGTTGACATTTCTGCCGCAATAGAACCAATTGTTATTGTGATAAAGTAATCAAAAACACTTAGCTGTGACATTTCTCTTTGTCCCATTATTTTTGTTAAAATAAATAATATTAAAATTGAGCCAATTGATAATCCTATAATTTTTATTATTTCCATATATTCCTCCATAATTATTTTATCTTTAGTTTTAGCTTTTATATTTTTATTATTCATATAAACAATCGAGTAGGGAAAATTTAAATTAATTTTTCCCTCTCACACCACCAGTACGTGCCGTTCGGCATACGGCGGTTCAA
>CALXFI010000046.1 GCA_944387535.1 uncultured Clostridia bacterium
AGGGTACCAATTTTTTGTGCCTTGTTAGGAGGTTCAAATGAAATATAGTGAAATAGTAAAAAAATTACAGATGGAAAATAAAGGAAAAATAGTATTGGTGAGAAATGGAATATTCTATTGTGCAATAGGGAAAGATGCAGTGCTAATGCATGATGTGTTAGGATATATGCCAGTATGTTTTAAAGAAGGAGTTTGTAAATGTGGAGTGCCAGTAAATGCTGTGGAGAAAGTTATTCCAAAAATGCTTAGAAGTGGTTATGGTTATGTATTTTATGATTATAAAAAAGAAGAAAAATCGTATAAAGAAATATTAGAGTTAAAAGGAAAATATGTAGATAGCTTAGAAAATAATATAGGTTGTGATAAATGTTGGTATGGGAAAAATAGAATGAAAAGTACTGAAGAATATGTGGAAGAATTAGGAAAGTTAATGGATAAGCTTGATGGAGAATAATAGTAGTTTATTGCTAATACCAAAGTATGAAAGTTTTATTTCTTATATGTTAAATGTAATACTAAAATTACCAAGAGTAGAAAAATTTAATATAGGAAATGAATTTAAGAATTCTATGTACCAAACATTAGAAAATATATTATTTGTAGAAAAAATTGAAAAAGGAAGAAGATTATATTATTTAAATATAATAGATACAAAAATAAATTACCAAAGAATATTACTAAGAATAATGAAAGAAAATAGATGGATAGATGAGAAAAAGTTTAATGTAGCAATTAGTTTACTTTATGAAATTGGAAGAATATTAGGAGGATTAATTAAGTTTTATGCCAAAAACAATAAAAAATAAGTATTATAAGTATTTAACATTTGATAAGCTTATGGAAGCACATTTGAGGAGTAGAAAAGGAAAAGGTTATAGAAAAGAAGTAATATTATTTAATTTAAAACAAGAAGAATATATAATGTACTTATTAGAGGTTTTAAGAAATAAGAGTTATAAACATGGAGGATATAGTACATTTTATGTAACAGAACCAAAACTTCGTAAAATAGAAAAATCAAGATATATAGATAGAATAGTACATAGATGGCTTGTAGATAATTTTTTAGAACCTTGTTTTGTTCCTTCATTTATTTGTTGTTCTTATGCTTGTATAAAGAAAAGAGGTATGCATAAAGCTTGTTTAGATGTACAAAGAGCTATTCGCCATTGTAAGAATATTTGGGGTTCATATTATATATTAAAAATGGATGTAACAAAATATTTTGAGAACATAAATAAAGAAATATTGCTTGGCATTTTAGAAAGAAAAATATTAGATAAAGACTTAATGTGGTTAATAAAAGAAATATTATATGCAAATAAAAGAAAAGTTGGTTTAGAAATTGGAAATTATACATCACAAATATTTGCAAATATATATTTAAATGAAGTAGATCAATATGTGAAAAAAATTCTTGGTATAAAATATTACTTTCGTTATATGGATGATTCTGTTTTATTAGTATCTAGTAAAGAAGAAGCTAAATATTGTTTAGAAAAAATAAAGTTATTTCTAGATAAAAAATTAGGATTAAGTCTAAATAAAAAAACACAAATATTTAAATCAAAACAAGGAGTGAATTTTTGTGGTTATAAAATAAATGAATATAGACTAAAAATTAGAGATAAAGGAAAAAGAAAATTAAAGAAAAAAGTAAGAAAGTTAAAATGTTTAGTAAAAGATGGAAAAATTTCTAGTATAGAAGCAAAAAAATATTTAGTAGGACATATGGGATATATAAAAGTTGCAGATACATATAACTTAGAAAATAAATTGTTTTATAGAGAAGGGGAGGGTAATATAAAAAATAGAATAAAAAAGGAAAAATGAGAAAAGTAAAAATGAGAAAAATAAAAATGAAAAAGGAAAATAAAAAATTATAAAATAAAAATATAGGGATAAATCAAAAGGCCAATTCTACTAACAATCGTACTAATCGTGGTGGTAATTCTAACAACGGCAATTCTCCTAGCAACCGCAACAACAACAATCCGAACAATACTAACAGCAACAATTCAGCCCGCCCTACTCTAATACATTTTCTAGATTATATATTTTAAGGAATATATACAATGAAGGTATTAGTATTAAAGAGATTTATTCCTTCCTAATTTAGGTAAAAACATATTAGTAAAATAGATATTAGTAGAAATGTTATAATTTATAATATTTATAATATATATAATATTTTGAATATATTTATTTTACAAAATTTTAATTAAAATAAAAAATAAAAAATATAAAATATATAAATTTTAAAAATATAGGCGGAATAAAATACGAAAGTAATTAGATAAATAATAGAAAATAAAAATATAAAAAATAAAAAAATTAAAAAAATTGAAAAAATAGAAAATAAAAAGCAGAAAATAAAAAATAAAAACAAGAAATAGAAAATAAGAAACAGAAAACAAGAAATTGAAAATAAAAAAGTGAAAATAATAAATTGAAAATAGAAAAGAAAAAAAGAAAAAAATAAAAAAGTAAAAAATAAAAAATGATGAGGAATAAAAGTGAATTTATGTTTTTTAATAGGAAAAATAATAAGTGAAATAGAATTTAATTTTATTATCTGTAATGGAAGTATATCAGAAGAAGTATCAATAGCAGAATTTAAATTGGAATTAGAAAATAAAACAATTGTTAAGATAATTGCATATAAGGAGTTAGCAGATAAATGTTATAGAGAATTAGTAAAGGAAAAAGTATTAGGAGTTTTTGGAAGTTTAAATACTTGTGGAGAAATAGAGATGCAAGAGCTGTATTTTGGTACGGGGTCAAAAAACAGTTTTTTTGATATATAATAAAATATTAATAAAGTAAAATGAGAAAAATTAAAAAAAGCTTGCAATATATGGAAAAGTATGTTAGTATACTTTTACGTTATAAAAATAAGGATTTTTAAGATTCACGTTTTTTAAATCAATAAAGCTAAACCTAATCAGGCGAAGTTTTCAGAAAAATTAAATTTATAAATTTAAAGATCTAAAAAATTCCAAAGGAAAATAGAAATTGTGAAAAAGGAGGTGTATATTACTGTAGTAATATTATAATAATTGTTTTTTAGAATATTAAAATTTTTATTAGTTATTAATTATTAGTTATATTTTATTGATTGTTATTTGATTGTTATTTAATTATTATTTAATTGTTATTTTATAGTTATTAAATCTTTGGTTTAGTTTTTATATGATTTTAAAACTTGAAACAAAAAAAATTCCACAAAAAAGTCAAAAGAAGAAAAATAAAGAAAACAAAAGAAAAAAGAAAGAAGAAAGAGAAAAAACATATAATTTACTGATAAAACAACTTGACTTTCAAAGTAAATTACAATATAATAAAAGGAGGAAAAAGGTGGAAGAAAAAACAGACGAAAAATCAAAAAAAGGGGTTAAAATACATGATGCTGTTTCAAAAGAGTTATTAGAATATGAAGAAGAACTTATAGATTATATGAGAGATTTTCTAGATTATCATTTAAAAAAAGAAGATCTAAAATTAATAAATAAAGAATATAGATTAAAGAAAAGTCTTATTACAAAGTATATAGATATACTATGTCAAATAAAAGGTAAAGAAGTATTCATAATAATAGAACATCAAAGTACAATAGATTATAAAATGAGTGAAAGAATAAGTGAAGAATGTTTAGCAATTGTACAAAGTAGAGATAAATACATGAAAAGAAGTAAAAATAGAAAAGTACCAGTAATATTACCAATTGTACTATGCACAGCAAATAAGAAATGGGACGCACCAACAACTCTAATAGAAAATGAGGACAATCCTTATAAATTTCCAAAACAAAATTATCCAAGATATATTGTAGTAAATAATAAGGATTATACAATAGATGAACTATTAAAAAAAAGAACAGGAATAGCTGTAGATATGGCATTTGAGAAAGTAGAGACAAAAGAAGAAATAGACTATATAATAGATAAGCTAAAAAAATTCGGAAAAGTAAACAAAAGAGAAGAAAGGGCACTGAAATTAATAATAGAAAATATAGAATTAGTAATGCCAAACTTAATGAAACACCTTCCAGAAGAAGAAATAGAGAAAACAAAAAAAGAAATGATAGAAATAATGAGTGAAGGAGGTAATTGTATGTCAAACTTTGAAAGAGCAATAGCAAAAATAATAAAAGAAAATAATGAGGCAAGGGCAGAAGGAAGGGCAGAAGGAAGGACAGAAGGAAGGACAGAAGGAATTTTACAAGTTGTAAGAGAAATGCTAAAAAACAAAATGACAGATGAAGATATAATAAAATGTACACATATTAGTGAAAAAGAACTAGAAGAATTAAAACTACAAATGGCTTAACAATAAGAGCTATTTGTTATGTTGTTTAAATTTAATAAATTAAAAGTAAAAGAAAAAAGTAATGAAATTAATTGTAAAGTCAATTAGTACTTTTTTCTTTCTTTTTTATTTTGTTTTTGCTTTTTATTTCTCATATTTCTTTTTGTTTCATGTTCTTTTAGCTATATACTAGACATAAGAGTAAAAAAAAGATATAATATGGTTATTAGAAAAAAGGTGAAGCTATGAAGAAAAAAGTATTGTTTATATCAAGTACAGGAGGACACTTAAGTGAACTGTTGCAACTTAGTCCTTTATTTGAAAAATATGATTATCATATAATAACAGAAAAAGATGAGGCAAATGAGTCATTAAAAGAAAAATATGGAGATAAAATAGATTTTTTACCATATGGGACAAGAAGTAAACTCTTTAGTTATATATTTAAATATTTTTATTTGTGTTTAAAAACGGTATATTATTATATTAAACTAAGGCCAAAGGTTATAATAACAACAGGAACACATACAGCAGGTCCAATGTGCATATTAGGAAAGATATTTAGAAGTAAAATAATATATATAGAAACATATGCAAATAGAAATAAAAAGACAGCAACAGGAAGACTAATTTATCCAATTGCAGACTTATTTATAGTGCAGTGGGAAGAAATGCTAAAACTTTATCCTAAAGCTGTTTATGGAGGTTCAATTTATCGATGATATTAGTAATGTTAGGAACTCAAAATAATAGTTTTCATAGACTATTAGAAGAAATAGATAAGTTAATAGATTGTGGAAAAATACATGAAAAAGTAATAGTACAAGCAGGGTATACTAAATATTCATCAAAAAATATGAAAATATTTAGCTTAATACCACAAGAAGAATTAGAAAGGTACCAAAAAGAAGCAGATTTAATAATAACACATGGCGGAGTAGGTTCAATAATAAGCTCCCTAAGAATGGGAAAAAAAGTAATAGCAGTACCAAGATTACATGAATATGGAGAGCATGTAAACGATCACCAAAAACAAATAGTAGAATCTTTTGATAAGAAAGGTTATATAATAGGAATTAGTGATGTTTCAGAGTTAGAAAATGCTCTTGGAAAAGTAGTAGAATTTGAACCTAAAAAATATGAAACAAATAATAAAAAAATGTTATCAATAATAGAAAACTTCATTGATAATATAAAATAAAGATAAGGAAGTAATTGTTTGGAAAATAAAGAAATATTAGAAAAAATGGAAAATAGAGAAGAAACGAAAAATAAAGAAATAATAAAAAATGAAGAAAAAAAAGAAAAGAAAATAATGAATAGAATTTTGTGTGGGTTAAATAAATTCTTTAATTCTATAGCATTTCCAATACTTATAGGAGTAATATTGTTATTAAAAACAATATTATTTTATGAAAATACTATAACAGTTAGAGAGATTATAGATAAAGATTTAATTATTGGAACATCTATGTTCATTATAACTTTTATATGTATAATATGTGCGTTGCCAAATAGAGCAAGAACAGTATCTACAATAATTTTAGACATATTACTTAGTGTATTGCTTTTAGGAGACAATTTATATTATAAATATTCAAGTTCAGTCTTATCAGTTGCCCAAATGACCAATCTCCAATATGGAGAAGAAATAATGGGAACAATTCCAATGCTTTTGGAATTCAAACAAATATTATATTTAATAGATGTATTTATTATTTTTATATTAATATTAAGTAAAATATTAAAAATAGAAAAAAAGAAAAAAGCAAATTGGAAAGTAAATGTATTAAGGATATTATCAGGAGTAGTAGCTATTTATCTATTTTGCACAGTAGATGCAAAATATGTGGAAAAAGCAGGAGAAGACCCATATAATAAAGATGCACAGGTAAAAAAAGGAACAATCTATGGATATCATGTAGCAGATATAGAAAGTTTAATTAATATAAAGAAAAATGCAAAATATAATAATAAAGAAGATATGCTATCAGATTATGAAAAATTAAAAGAAGATTATAATGAAAAATATGGAGAAAGTAATTATAACTTAGAAGGAATAGCAAAAGGAAAAAATGTAATAATAGTACAATTAGAATCAGTGCAAGAATTTGTAATAAATAAAACAATAAATGGTAAAGAAATAACACCAAATATAAATAAATTCATAAACGAAAATATAGAATTTCCAAATATGTTTATGCAAAGTTATTCAACAACAGCAGATTCAGAATTTTCAACAGTAACATCATTGTATCCTATGGAAAATGGGATGTCATATAGTAGGTATTATTCAAATAAATATGATGATATATTTACAATGTTTAAAAATGAGGGATATGATACTTCATATATGCATGGAAACTATGGATATTTTTGGAATAGGGGAAATGTATATAAATCATTTGGAGTAGACCATTTAGAATTAAAAGATGAATTTCAAGATACATCAGAAGATATAATGGGGTATTTATCAGACGAGTTATTGTATAAACAAGCAGTAGAAAAAATGGAAACATATAACATGCCATTTTTTAGCTATATAGTATCAGCATCATCACATACGGCATTTACATTAGATGGATTGCAAGATGAAAGCAAGGTAAATATTGATGTAGGAAAATATAAAGATACATTCTTCGGAAATTACTTAGAATCAGTTAATTATGCAGATTATGCATTTGGAACATTTATAGAAGAACTAAAAAAGGCAGACTTGTATGATAATTCAGTGATTTTAATATATGGAGATCATAATGGAATAGATATGTATAATGAAGAAATGTTAGATTTCTTGGGGCAGACAAATCCAAATCTTAATGATGTAGATATTAAATTAAATTATATAAGAGTAGCATGTGGTATGAAAATACCTGGAATTAAAAACTTGACAATAGAAAAACCAGTTAATAAATTGGATATAGAACCAACATTTGAATATTTAATAAATGGACAAGCAGGAATAAGTCTTGGAACAAATATGTTTGCAAGAAAAGACTTTGTATGTTTAAATAATGAAAGAATTGTAACTAGTAGATATTATTATGACGAAAAATGGTATAGGAGAAAAGATGGAACAGAAGTAAATTTAGAAAGTAACGAAATACCAGAAGACGAAAAAGAGTTATTAGATGAATATTATAATGATATGAAAGAAGAATTAGCTATATCAACATCAATTAGTATAAACAATTTATTAAAATAGTGCTGTTTTTTGGGACGGGGTCAAAAAACAGCACAGAGAAAGGATAAAAGTGATGGATGAGGAAAGAGTAATAAGTCCAATGCTAGAAGGAAGTAACGAAGAAAAAATGGAAAACTCATTGAGGCCTAAAACTTTAGATGAATATATTGGACAAGATAAAGTAAAAGAAAACATGAGAATATATATAGAATCAGCCAAAAAAAGAAATGAACCATTAGACCATTGTTTATTATATGGACCTCCAGGTCTTGGAAAAACAACTTTAGCAAATATAATTGCAAATGAAATGGGGTCAAATATAAAAATAACATCAGGACCAGCAATAGAAAAACCAGGAGATTTGGCAGCATTACTTACAAACTTATCAGAATTTGATGTGTTGTTTATAGATGAAATTCATAGACTAAGTAAAAGCGTAGAAGAGATATTATATCCAGCATTAGAAGATTTTACATTAGATATAGTAATAGGAAAAGGACCAAGTAGTAGATCAATAAGATTGGACTTGCCAAAATTCACATTGATAGGTGCAACTACAAAAGCCGGTTCACTAACGACACCTCTACGAGACAGATTTGGAATTATACATAGATTAGAACTATATTCAACAAAAGATTTATCAACAATAGTAAAGAGGTCAAGTAAAATATTAAATGTAAATATAGAAGAAGCCGCAGCTGAAGAGATAGCAAGAAGGTCAAGAGGAACACCTAGAATTGCAAATAGATTGTTAAAAAGGGTAAGAGATTATGCAGTAGTTTTAGGAGATGGACATATTACTTTAAAAATTGCAAAACATGCACTAAATAAATTAGAAATAGATGAATTGGGTTTAGATGATATAGACAGAAAATTATTAGAAACAATGATAGTACAATATGGAGGAAGACCAGTTGGAATAGAAGCACTAGCTGCAACAGTTGGAGAAGAGCTAGATACAATAGAGGATGTATATGAGCCATATTTAATACAAATAGGATTTATTGCAAGAACATTAAGAGGTAGAAAAGTATTACCACCAGCATATAAACATTTAGGTTATGAATATTTAGGGTAATCGAAGAAGGTTAATATTTGATTTTAGAAACATTTACAGATAAAAAATGGATAATTATAAATAGAGAAGTGATAGATTATAATGACGAAAATATAAATTCTTAAAAGATAAGTGTGATATTTTTCATGTATCATCAGCATTAATTTAAGTAGGAGAAGAAAATGATTTTGAATAAACTAAAAGATAATTATAAAACTTTAATTTCAGTAGCATTTATAAATTTAATAATATTTGGAGTAACAAATCTCATATTTGATATAAAATATGAACAAGTAGATGATTTTATTATATATAATTTATATTCAGGACTAGATGGAACTTATAATATACATGGAGTATATATTCATCCTGTTATATGTTTTATATTAAGCTTATTTTTTAGAGTTCTTCCTATGATAAACTGGCATACAATATTTCTACTACTTATGCAATTTATATGCTTTACAATAATTGGAGCTTTAATAATAAGAAAAAGTAAAAGTAAAACGTCATATATATTATATACATTATTTGCAAGTGTGTGTTATACATCACTTTTACAGTTAATACAATATACATCTGTTTCAGCACTTTTGATACTCACAGCATTTTTTGTAATGATGGATTATATTGATAGAAGAAAACAAGGAAAAAAATATATAATTTGTTATATAATATTATTTATAATAGGATTAATGACAAGAATGCAGTCATTGATGATAATCGCACCATTTTTCGCACTATATTTTATATATAATATTCTTTTATTAATAAGGAAAAAAGTAGATAAAGAAAAAATAATAAAAATTGTAAAACATTATTTGATTTTTGCAAGCCTAACAGTTTTAGTATATGTTTCAAATGTTATAATCTATAATAGTGATGAAACATATAAAAACTATATGGAATATAACGATATAAGAGCAACTTTGCAAGATATATCATTTACTCCATACACGAGTAATAAAGAAATATTTGATGAAATAGGTTGGTCTGAAAATGATTATTATTTATTTTATACCTTTAATTTTGGCGATGAAAATGTTTACAGTAAAGAAAATTTACAGAAAATAATAGATTATAAAAAAGATAATGGAAAACTTTATGATTTTAACTTTAGTTTAAAAAATGATACAAATATTTTAATAGACCAAATGAGAAGTGATTATACTTATATTATTGTGATGTTTTTGGGAAGCTTTTTGGTTGCAATATATACTAATAAAGAAAAAAGAGGATACATTATAGCAATCTTTTTAGTAACAATTGCAACAAACGCAATATTTGTAATAATAGACAGAAGTATGCAAAGGGTTGTAATACCAGAGTATATTCTAGGAACAGCAATGTTAATGTATTTAACTAAATATGAAAAAGAAAATGTAAAAAAGTTAAATATTATAAGAGCAATGTCGATATTTATAATAGTGATAACTGTAATATTTGCAGGTGGAGCATATGAATATAATTATGAATTAAAAGATTATAGTAACTATAAGGAAGTAATAAATTATACAAATGAACATAAAAACAATGTATATTTATATACTGTTCCGGCACTACAATATAGATATTTAGTATATTCTGTATATGAAATGCCACCAAAAGGAGCTTTTTCAAATCTAAGAGTTATGGGACGGATGGGATATGTTTACTCAAAATTATTATGACTTTAAAGAAAGATATAATTTAGATGGAACATTTCTGGATTTATTGAAAGACAATGTATATTTGATAGATGGAGATGTTTATTGGTCAAATAGTTATTACGAAAATTATATAGATCATATAGTTTTATTTATAAAAGAACATTATAATAAAGACGTAACTTATGAAAAAGTACAAACTTTTGATAATATTTATATTTATAAATTACACGAAGTAGCAGAATAAAATCTGCTATCTTTTTTGTAACGAATTTTAAGTTTGTACGTCTTATATATAAGAAAGGAGAAAAGAGTTATGCAGGATATAGAAAAAATATATGAAAAATATTTTGAAACTGTAAATAAATATTTATTCTGTTTAACTAAAAATTCTGACCTTGCAGAAGAACTAACACAAGAAACGTTTTACAGAGCAGTAAAGAAAATAGGTACCTATAAAGGTGATTGTAAAATTTCTGTATGGCTATGCCAGATTGCTAAAAACTTATGGTATGATGAGTGTAGAAAAAATAAAAAGCTAGCAAACAAAGATTATGACTTACTTAATTTAGAAGCAGAAGAAAAAGTAGAGGATGAAGTTATTTCTAAGGATGAAAAAATTACCTTATATAAGAAAATGCAAAGTTTAGACGAAAAAACAAGAGAGGTAATATACTTAAGAATTACAGGAGAATTAAGTTTTAAAGAAATAGGAGATGTATTAAATAAGTCAGAAAACTGGGCAAGAGTAACTTTTTATAGAGGGAAACAAAAAATGAAGGAGGGTGATTAAAATGAGAGAAAAAGATTGTAAAATTGTTCAAGATTTATTACCTAACTACATAGAAAAATTAACAAATGAAGAAACAAATAAATTTGTAGAAAAACATTTAAAAACTTGTAAAGAATGTAAAAAAATTTATGACAATATGAAAAAAGATTTAAATGTAGATAATAAGACTAAAGAAAAGAAGAAAGTTAAATTCTTAAAGAAATATAGAAATAAATTAAGAGTACTAGAGATAATAATATTAATTGTAGTTGTTGCATTTCTTATAAATACAGGTAGAAAAATGTATATAATAACAGACTTAAATAATAAAGCACAAGAATATGTGAATTCTACAAATTATCATAGGACATCATATTCTTTAGACAATGGAAAATATACAAAATCAGAAGTCTTTAGTTTAGGAGATAGAAAGAAAATAATAATAACAACTATGACAGAAGATGGTGAAAAACAAGTAGTTACAATATTTGGAACAAAAATAGAAACTGTACCAGATACACCATATGCTAAAACATATCCACCTGTTGAAACATATAAAGAAAATATGTATAAAGTAACTGATACAGAAAAAACAGCAATGCTAGATATAGAAATAGAAATGTCTGTAGACAACCAAGAAGCATTTTGGGGTATAGAAGATACAAAAGGTTTAATAATGACAGCTATTACAAGTTCAATAAGTAAAGCAACATTTAATGGAAAGGAATGTTACTATGTATCTGGAACACCAGCAATACTTTTAAATACAAGTATGTATGTAAATAAAGATACAGGACTAGAAATAAGTACAATGGCATCTGAATATGAAAATCCAGACGGAGAAAAGGGAAGAATTGCAGGAACAGAATATAAGTATGAATTTGGAACAGTTAATGAAGATGATTTCATAGAACCAGATATTAGTGAATATACAATTGTAGAACAATAGAAAAAATAGGAAAGGGTAGAAATATTCTTTCCTTATATTTTGTTAAAAAACTGGAAAAAAACCTGAAAATATGCTATATTAGTATATGTAAATTTAAAGTAAAGGAAGAAGAAAAATGAAATTATTATTACATACTTGTTGTGCACCTTGTAGTGTATATTGCATTGACGAATTAAGATCTGAAAATATAGAACCAACTGTATATTGGTTTAACCCTAATATACATCCATATATGGAATATAAAGCAAGAAGAGATTGTTTAAAAGAATACACTAAAAGTATAAATGTAGAAGCTATTTTTGAAGAAAATTACGGGTTAGATGATTTTTGTAAAAATGTAGTTAAATCTTTAGATACAAGATGCCAAGATTATTGTTATCCAGTTCGTTTAGAGCAAACCGCAAAATATGCAAAAGAAAATGGGTTTGATACAATATCTACAACACTATTAGTTAGTCCTTATCAAAAACATGATATTATAAAAAATTTAGGAGAAAAAATAGCTAAAAAATATGGAATAGAGTTTTTATATAGAGATTTTAGACTAGGATTTAGAGAAGGACAAGCAAAAGCTAGAGAATTAGGTCTTTATATGCAAAAGTATTGTGGTTGTATTTTCTCAGAGGAAAGTAGATATTTAAGCCACAATCAAGAAATGCCTAAATTACCACATGGTTTCGAGTTTTTACCAGTGAAACATTCAATTAATATAAAAAAAGAAATAGATAATAAAGAACAATATTTAGATTTATTACTTGAAGCAGATCCAAGCAAAGAAATGGTTAACAAATATTTATCTGATGGAGAATTGTTTGTATTAACATATAATGATGAACCAGTTTGTATTGCTGTAACTATAAAGAAAGATAGTGATACAGTAGAATTAAAAAACATAGTAACAAAAGAAAACTACAGAGAAAACGGCTATGCTAAAAAGATGATTAAGTATTTAGTAGATAATTATAAGACAAGATATAAAAAGATGATTGTTGGAACAACGCAAAATAATATACCTTTCTATGTAAAACAAGGATTTGATAAATACGAAAAAACTATTAAGAATTTCTTTACTGATAATTATGATGAAGAAATTAAAGATGGAGGATTAATCTGTACAGATTTAATATATTATTCAAAAAATTTGAAAAAAGAGTGAAAGATAAATAGTAATTTGTAAGGAGGTATTGTATGTTAATTACAGGAATTTTAATTACAATAGTTGCATTTTTTATGATTTTAGTTCCTCAATTTTTTATGGGACTTAAAAGTCCTAGAATACCAGATAAATTATTAAAAAATCCTAAAATGAAAATTGTTCTTAGAGTATGGGGTGGCATTTTTGTAATAGTTGGAATTTTATTAATTATTTTCTCAA
>CALXFI010000047.1 GCA_944387535.1 uncultured Clostridia bacterium
ATGTACTATTTTTTATAAGTTTTTAATGCGTTTTTGTTTTATCCTTGTTTTCCATAAAACTTTTCACACTATCTTTACTACTTCTTTTACTTTTAACTTTCCATATTTTGTATCGATTTCAGTTTCTTTTCTTTCTAATACCTTTCTTTCTTCAAAACGATATCTTATCCCAATTGTTGTTGTTTCTCTAAAGATTATATTTTGTAATTTTTCCATATCATCTTTTTTACATACAACTGTTAATCTATATGCTGGTCTATTTTTCTTCATAAATATTGGTGTAAAAAACACATCTAAAGCTCCTTGCTCAAATAACTTTTCAGAAGTAAATCCTAAAATTTCTCCAGAACTATCATCGATATTTGTTTCCATTACACATACAGTATTATCTTTACTTTCCATTTCACCTAAATATACTTTTAAAACATTTGGTATATCTATATCTTTATATCCTGCACCCCAACCTATTTTTTCTACACTCATAGCTGGCATAACTTTAAATTCATTTGAAAGTTCAGCAATTATTGCTGCTCCTGTTGGAGTAACTAACTCTGTATCTATATCTATTTGTCTAAATTTTACTCCTGCTTCTGTAAAGATTTCTGATGTAGCTGGTACTGGCACTGCCATTTTTCCATGAGCACATTCTATAAAACCATATCCATCATTTACAATACTTGATATTACTTTATCCGGATTTATTTTATTAATTAATATTGCAGTTCCTACAATATCTACAATAGAATCTATCGCTCACACTTCATGAAAATGTACTTCATTTAATGGTTTATTATGTACTTTACTTTCAGCTTTTGCTACTCTTACAAATATTTTCTTAGCTAAATCTTTTACATTTTCACCTAAAGAACTTTCATCAATTATTTTATTTACGTCATTTAAATTTCTATGTTCGTGATGATGGTGATGCTCATGCTCGTGTTCATGTTCATGTTCATGGTCATGATGATATTCATGTTCATGCTCTAAAATTACATCTACATATGTTCCTGTTATTCCATTTTTTACTTTTTTTGATATTTCTATTTTATATCCATCTACATTTAATTTTTTTAATTCATTTATTAAATAATTCTCATCTCCTATAATTTCAGTTAAAGCTCCTAATGTCATATTTCCACTAATACCACTTGAACAATCAAAATATAAAACTTTCATTTTCTTATCAGTCCTTTCTTTTAGCTAATTTTCATTACTTATTATATATCATGTAGAGTAAACTCCAAGTCAAGTACTTTTAATATTTTTCACTTAAAATTCACATTTAAAACTTACTACATTTGTATTATATACCAATTTTGAAAAAAAGTCTGTAACATTTATATTTTTTTAATGTTACAAACTTATTTCTTTTATTTACTTTCTTTTATTTTCGACAAAACAAATTATACTTTTTTGACAATTTTTGTAATACATATTATAACTAATTTATGTACTTATTGATTTTCAGCCTATAATTAGATGCTGAATCAAAACAGGAAGGAGATATAATGGCATTTTTGTTATTGGTACTTGCACTTGTCCTTAACTTTATCATTTCTTGGGCAAATGCTAGTTACGTCGGTCGGTACTGGTCAGAATCAAAACAGGTAGGTGGTAGCTTTAGGGTCTACATGGTTATTGGTTATATCATGGCAATAGCAGGATTTACCATGGTATATGTCTATATTCTGCTACTTATTTGTCCGTTCATCTTACAATTTGCTAAAGTAGATCAAGAAACCATTCTGATGTTTGAACAACTTGCATCAGACTTGATTTATATCTTCTGTGTTATAACTATGATTCCAACTGGATTTTATATTTGGATTCGTAGTCTGAAGACTTTCTTCGAGAAGAAAACTTTGGCAAACGGCTTAACTGCTGGCTGGAACACTTATGCACAAATTCACAATGTGGTAAGTGCTGCACGAAATGTACCAAGTGCTTTTGGTCGAATTGTGAAAGCTCTTTTTGGTGGCAAAAGCAAGAAAAAAGACAATACTATTATTGTACTCTGTGCAATTTTTGTCCTTATACTTGCCATCTTTGGTGGATATTTCACAGCTTCTGCTATCATGAAGAAAGCAGATCGCGAATATGATATGTTCGCCGAGCTTGAAAAAAGCCACCCTGAGCTTCACAGCTAAAAGTACTATCTCTAGAAAAGAGCATAAGGAACATTGTTCTTTAGGCTCTTCTCTAATTTTGTATCCAATTTTCAACTTTTCTTTTTGCTTCATGTACATGGCTTCCTTGAATTGCCAAACTGTCTAATACATTTGCACCTTTACATATTTTCTTTACATCTGATACTACATTTCCAAGTCCAGAACCTTCATGAGTTGTAAATACCATCACTTTCTTTCCAGTAAAATCTAATTTTTCTAATTGTGTAAACATACACATTGGCATTGTTCCCCAATAGATTGGTGAGCCTATATATATTACTTCATATTCTGATATATCATTTAAATATTCTTTTAATTCCGGTCTTGCATTTTGTTTCTTTTCTTTAGCTGCTTCATCACAACATTCTTTATAATTTTTTGAATATGGTTTTAATGGCTCTACCTTAAATAAATCTGCTCCTGTTATATCTCTTATATATTCTGCAATTACTCCTGTATTTCCTTTTTCTATATTTCCAACAGCATAATTTTCATCTGCTCTTGAAAAATAAATTACTAAACTTTTCTTATCCTTTATGCTTTCTTTCTTTCCAAATAAAGACACATTTATCTCTCCTTTCTTTGTCTTTTCATATCATATCACTTAAAGCTAACTTTAAGTCAATATTTTTTTATATCTTAATTATTTTCTGGCTTTAATGGTCCATAGAAGTATGATGCTGTTGCTCCACCATCAATTAAGAAATCAGCTCCTGTGATAAATGCACCTTTATCTGTCATTAATAGTTCTGCTACATTTGCAACCTCATCTGCTATTCCAGATCTTCCTGCTGGGCATTTAGCAAACATATTCTTATAAAAATCTCCACGAATTCCATTAAATTCATCTATTGCAAGTGGAGTAACTATAATTCCAGGTGATATTGAATTTATTCTAGCTCCTCTTTTACCCCATTTTACTGACTCCGCCATAACTCTTTTTTCATTACATCTTTTTGCTAATTGATAAGCATGTAATGTGTCTTTTATATTTTCTGGTTGCAATACATCTAATTTCAATAATTCTTCTGTTGGCGTTGTTGCTAACTCTTCATCTATTTTAGCTCCTAATTGCTCCAGTCTATGTCCTGATTGACTAGAAATAGTAACACCTGTTCCACCTTCCTTTATTACTTTTCCTACTTCTTCTAATAATACTGCTGTTCCATATAAGTCCACATGTAAGATTCTTTCAATTGGTGCTTGTGAAGGTGATACTCCTGCACTATTTATTAGCATTGCAATTTCTCCATATTCTTGTCCCTTTTTTATTAAATTTAAGATAGATTCTCTTGAAGAAATATCGCATTCGAATGCCTCTACATCAAAACCCGCATCCTTCATTATTTTTGCAATTGCATTTGCATTTTCTATATTTTTATCTCCTACAACTATCTTTTTTCCATGTCCTAATCTTCTTGCTATTGCCATCCCTATTTGACCTGCTCCTGTCCATAAAATAACATCTTTTTTCATTTTAAATTCCTCCTTTTTCAACTATTTTATTTAATAAAATTATACTAGCATTTTCTTCTATTAACAATTTCAATCTCTAATAGTTTCGATAAGTAGAACTTATATGAAAGCAAAAAAATAAATCTAAATTATAAATAACTCATAATTTAGATTCACTAATTTTATTTAGCTTTGTTTCCTAACATACTACGTAAAATCGTAGCAAATTCTTCTTTATATATATTGGATTCCTCTCTTTTCCAAAAAGCATAATATTTTCTTTCTACTTGTTTTCCATTTCTAACTAAAGGAATATTTTTAATTTTACTATTATCACCTTTTTCATCTAAATCTTTTTCAACAGGCATAAAACCTTTATTTCCTGCAACTAAAATTCTTCCTTCTTCTAAATTTCTAGCAAAAATAAAGTTTCCACTAAATCCCAATGTTTTTTGATAATACTCTTTTTCATTTTTCTCTTGGTCTTTTGATGCTATTAAAATACAAGGAATTTTAGTAAGTTCATTTAAAGTAACTTCTTTTAGCTTATTTAAAGGACTTCTATCAGATATTTCTATGTATAAGTATTTTGAAAACAAATAGAAATTCACATATTCATCAGACAAAGCTCTTCTTTGGTCGTTTAATATAATATCTAGTTTACCTTCTCTTAATAAATCATATAATTTTTCATGATTACCAGTTGTAATTTCTACATTTATGTCTTTATGATATGATGTGAATTCTGCTACAACATTATGTATTTTAAAATCTATGTAACTATTAATTATCCCCACATTTAATTTTTTATTTTCCCCTTTTGCTATTTTTATAGTTTCTTGTTTTATCTTTTGAGCCTCATCTAATAACACAAGACTTTGTCTATAAAAATATTCTCCTGCTTCAGTTAATATAAAACCTCTATTTTTTCTTTCTAATAATTTTACACCTAATTCATCTTCTAAGGCTTTTATCCCCTGTGATATAGCAGATTGTGAAATATAACATTCTTCCGCCGCCTCTGTAAAACTATTATTTTTTACTACTGATACAAAATATTTCATTTGTCTAAAAAGCATATTATCACCTTCTTTTCCTTTACTATTATAACATACTCCATATATATAGTACATATCCAAGTATTAAAATAGCTCCTGTAGGTCTATTTACTTTACTCTTCTTACTAAAAATTCCTATTAATTGTAATACTATTGTTACAACAATTAAAATTAGTAAGCTTCTATTAAATTCTGCATCAAAAAATAGTGGGCTGATTGTTGCTCCTAAGCCTATTAATAAGAATAAATTTACGATATTAGAACCTGTTATATTTCCTAACAATAAATCAGTTTCACCTCTTCTTGCCGATATAATTCCTGTTACAATCTCAGGAAGTGCTGTACCTAGCGCTACTATTGTTGTTCCTATAAAACTTTCTGACCAACCTAAATTTTGTGCAATTAAAACAGCATTATCAACAACAAAATCTGCTCCAAATTTAAGTCCTAATAATCCTAACACAGTATACAATATAATAGTTCCTACAGAGTTTGATTTTATTTCAACTTCTTCTACTTCTTTTATTATTTCATCATCTAATTCTTTATTTTTTAATTTCTTTTCTTCATATATTGTATATAAAATATATACTACTGTACATAAAAGAAGTACAGCTCCTTGCCATTTACTAATTATACCAACTTCTCCAAGTTTTTCTGTGTTTCCCAAAAATAAAATTAACACCATTGCAGCAAGACTAATTGGAAGATGTACATTTACAATTCTTTTATCTAATTTTACTGGCCTTATTAAACTTGATAAACCTATAACAAATAAGAAATTACATACACAACTTCCTATTGCGTTTCCAATTATTAAATCTGAATGTCCTTCTATTGAGGATGTAATTGTTATAAATATTTCTGGAAGTGATGTTCCTATTGCAACTACCGTTAAACCAATTAACATTTCTGATAAATTAAATCTTTTAGCAATACTTGCAGCAGCTCTTACTAATAAATCAGCTCCTTTTATTAACAAGATAAATCCTACTACTATAAGTATTATTTCTAATACCAAATCATCTCCTCCTTTGTTTTTACTATATTTTTTGCCTTATTCTTATTTTTAACATTTTTTAAAATTTTAAGCAAGAAAAAAACAAAATTTTAATTATAAAAAATAGGTGTCAGTTAAGTAAACTAACATCTATTAATCATACCATCCAAATAAAGATATTCCCTTTTCTAATGTTTCTATTTTTTCTATATCAACTTTTTCTAATTCAAAATCAAATAAATCTATATTTTGTTTTAATCTATCAATATTTCCAGACTTTGGAATTATTACCATATTTCTAGATAGTAAATATTTCAAAGCAATTTGTGCAGATGTCTTATTATATTTTTTACCTATTTCTACTAAAACTTTATTAGTAAAAATATTATTTTTCCCAGCAGCTAGTGGACTCCATGCTTCCATAACAGTTCCATGTTCTTCTAACACTTTTTGAAGTTCTTTCCTACTATAAAATACATGTGCTTCTACTTGATTTACAGTAGGAACTATATTGCAGTGTTCTAATAAATCTAAATACTCATTTTTATTATAATTAGAAATTCCAATTGATTTTATTTTTCCTTCTTCTACTGCTTCTTCTAATGCCTTATACATTTCTGCGCCTTCACTATATGGTTCATGAATTAACATTAAATCTATATAATCAAGTTGCAAATTTTTTAAAGAGTCCTCAATTGCAAATTTTGTTCTTTCATATCCTCTATCTGGCGTATATACTTTTGATGTAATAAAAAGTTCCTCTCTTGGCACGCTGCATCTTTTGATTGCTCTTCCTAAGATTTTTTCATTACCATACATTCTAGCAGTATCAATTAATCTATAACCAATTTCATCAATTGCTTTTACTATTATATCTTCATCATTTAAATTATAAATACCAAGGCCTATTTTAGGCATTTTTAATCCATTATTTAAAGTTATATATTCCAAAACTAATTTTCCTTTCCAGAATTTAAAGCATTTTTAGCTGATTTATTCATCATCTTCTTAGCCAAAGCACAAATTATTGGGTTTGTTGCAGATATTGCTTCTAAGTTTTTCTTCTTTCCTAATACCTTTAAACATGTATCTGTATAATCAACTACCATATCTAATCCAGATGTAAATGATGCCATATCAGAATTCAAAAACACCATAGGCGCTGCCATTTCTTCAGATGTTGCAAGTCTTCCGGCTAAGCCTGCTTCAGCAATTAGAGCTTCTTCTCCTCCTACCATATCTTGAAATTCTTGTTTCATTCCTGTATCTGTTGAACCTGGTAATACATTGTTTACTCTAATACCTAATGTTGCAAACTCTACTGCTTGTTCACATGCAAATTGTGATAAACATCTTTTAGAATACATATATGCAAATGTTGAAGGTGCAGAATTAGCCAATTTTTTAGTTGCTTCTTGTACTTCTTCCCAAGTTTTTGAGTGTACTACTTTATTTTGTTCTCTTTTAAATTTTTTCCATTCTAAACCTGCTGTTGAAGTACAATATACAATTGCACCACCTTTACTCATCCTATTTTTTAGATAATTTAATGTAATATACATATTTGCAGTATAGTTACAATCAAATGTTGTTCTATAATCTGTTTTAGAACCTGATAGTCCTGCTACACCAAAAAACGCATCTATATGTTCTGGGATTTTTGCAAATGCTTCATCTATTTCTTCTTTGCTTGCTAAATTACATTTTATGAATTCTGTAATCCAATCTACTTTACAATCATTTAAATCTATTGCATAGACTTTTGCTCCTAAATCTACAAGCATTCTTGCTGTAGCTTCTCCCATTCCACTAGATGCTCCTGTTACTACACATACTTTATCTTTATATCCAAAATAATCTTTCATAATTTACACCTCTTCTTTAGTTTCTTTATTATCTTTCACCATTTTATCATAACTTATTTTGTAATAAAACATTTTTCTACAATTTTTTCAAAAAAAAACAGTAATAACTTAAAATTACTACTGTAAAAATTTTTATTAATTAATTCAGTTTCATTTTTAATAAGCAATATCCCATAATCCGCTTTCATTTTTTTCTACTTCAATGTTATATGGTAAAATAACTATTGGACGAATACAAAATGTGCCTAATTCTCCATCGTCATTTCCACTACCAGAATCTGAGAAACACAAGTATTTGTTCACAACCACTAAATTATTACCGACATAAGCTATACTAAAATGAACGCCATCTGATTTTATACAAGTCGAGCAAGTAGCAACTAAATATTCATTAAATGCTGTTTCTTGTTGTTCTTCTTTTATTACATATCTAAATTTTTCTGCATTTATATTTAATAATTCTTCTCCTCCTCCAGAGTATTCATATATAAATTTATTATTCATATAACCATAACCATACCAATTATTTTCAAATCTTATAGAATCTGATGTCTCTGTTGCTTTTTTCCAATAATCTGTTGACACTGCATCAAGACTCGGATAATAAAAATTCACTTGTCTATTAGCATAATCTTTTTTTGTGCCAAATGTATAAATATCAAAATCTAATTGACTTATATCAAATCCAGATACATAATTTATATCCTCCATTGTTATACTTCTTGAAGTTATTTTCTTCCCTTTTATTGTTGTTCCATATTTAGAACAAGCTGCATTTAAATCATTTTCATAAGTTAACCAATTTTTTGCACTACCATAAAGTTCATAAGCATTATCAATTGGTTTTGCTGTTGTTAAAAGTATATTTCCATCTTTATCTTTACCAAATATTATCCAATCACTTTGTCCATTTGATGAGTATGTTACCTTTTGTCCTATCATATCATCAGTATATACACTTCCTATTGTCAATCCAAATTCTATAGGCTTTCCATCTACTATCTCTACACTTCCCGTTTCTTTTACTATTGCAACCTCTTCTTCTGTCAAAAGACCTTGATTTTGCAAACCTTGTAATAGCTCTTCTAAGCTTTGTGCTGTTGAACTTCCTGTTGCCTCATCTAATGATTGATTATTTTTCCATAAATCTTTCGCCTCTTCAACTGATGCTGATCTTGTTTCTTCAGCTGCTCTCTGTGCTTGTGTAAGTATTCCATTGTTTCCTGTTAGCATTGCAATTGATATCCCAGCTAAAATTAATAACACTATAATTGTAATCACTAACGCAATTAAAGTAATTCCTTTATGATTATAATCTTTTTTTCTTAAATTCTTCATTTTAATTCATTCCTTTCATCTTCTCTTTTGCTTTTTAAATTATAAATAATTCACAATAATTATAATATTATAAGTCACCCATTGTTTGCGAGCAGTCGCAAATATTCCTATTTTTACTTTGATATAATTTTTATATTAAAAAGAGGTGGGTCTATGCAACTTCCGGAAGCTGTGCAAAATCGAATTATAAATCTTTGTAAAGAGCAAAATATAACACTAAATAAATTAGCAACTAATTCTGGTCTATCATATTCTACAGTTTTTAGTATATTTTATGGAAAAAGTAAAAGTCCAAAATTAGCTACTATATTACATATATGCGAAGGATTTAATATAGAATTAACCGAATTTTTCAATGACCCATTATTTAAAGATGTTGAGTTTGAAGATGAATAAAAAGCAAATACTTTTATATGATAGTAATTGCTTTTTATTTTTGGTTTATTTTCCAAATTATGTAATTGTCGCGACACTGTCGCAACTTTTAAATAAAATCGCTTTACTTTTTAAATAAAACATGATATATAGTATATATTCTTTAAGTCAAATTGTTTTTATTTTAAAAAAATATTTTTTAGGTAAAATTCCTTTTAATTTTATAATCAATTATTTAATCGAAAAGAAATCCAGTTTTTACTTACTTTAAATTTTGTTGAAGCCCCTATTTCTTAAGATTTATTCATTGTGCTTTTAAGTTCGACATAATTTATTTTTTACAAATTTTGGAATAGTGTCGACAGTGTCGACACTATTCAGATAAGTATATCTTATTTATTACTATCACCGTTAATTAAGTCTTTATATTTTTCATTTCGAATTGAAGTAGATTATTTATTTCTATCAAATTTTGAATTTTGCCGACGGCGTCGGCAAAATTCAAATAAGTATATCTTATCCGAATATTATTTCTATTCATTAAACTTTTATATACTTATATCTTTCCTTATAACATAATTAAAATTTAATTAAATGTGTCGTCGTATATTTTCTCTCCTATTAAAAAATACAGCTAAATATTTTTATTTATTTTTAAAAAAAACTTTTTGACTTATAGAAAATCAATAATTAAAAAAAATAGAAAGAAGGTATCAAATGAACGAATTACAAAAAAATAATAATATAAATAATTTATATAATAAAATAGTAACACTTATAGAAAATGCTAAAAGAAATGTAGTAACAAATGTAAATAGAGAAATTACCCTATTATATTGGAATATAGGAAAAGACATCACAGAAAATATACTTAAAAATGAAAGAGCTGAATATGGTAAGTTTGTAATAAACGAATTAAGTAAAAGACTTATAGTAAATTATGGTAGAGGATATGGGAAAAGAAATATATTTAGAATGATAAAATTTTATGATTATTTTCCAGATTTTAGAATTGTTGCGACACTGTCGCAACAATTAAGCTGGTCCCATTTTGTCGTATTATTGCAATTATCAGACAATATAAAAAGAGAATTTTATACTACTATGTGCCTAAACGAAAACTGGTCTGTGAGAACTTTAAGAGAACGAATTGGCTCTGCCCTATTTGAAAGAACAGCAATATCTAAAAAGCCAGAAGAAACAATAAAAAATGAATTACAATTATTAAGAGAAGAAAATAAAATGACCCCAGACTTATTCTTTAGAGACCCTTATGTGTTAGATTTTCTTAATTTAAAAGATACATATAGTGAAAAAGATTTAGAAAATGCTATTTTAAGTGAACTAGAAAAATTTATTTTAGAAATGGGAAACGATTTTGCATATATGGGAAGGCAAAAAAGAATAACAATAGACGGAGAAGATTATTATATAGACTTACTTTTCTATCATAGAAAATTGAAAAGATTAGTAGTTATAGAGCTAAAACTAGATAAGTTTAGACCAGAATACAAAGGACAAGTAGAGCTCTTTATTTAAGATGGCTAGATAAATATGAAAGAGCAGAAGGAGAACAATCTCCTGTTGCAATAATATTATGTGCAAGTAAAAGTAAAATGATGACTGAATTACTTGGTTTAGATAGTAGCAATATTCATGTTGCTGAATATTTAACAAAATATGTTCCTACAAAAATGTTAGAACAAAAATTACTTGATAGCATAAAAATAGCAAAAGCACAAATGGAACAAAGAAAGAGATTTAAGAACTCTTAAACCTCCCTCTACTTTTTAATATTTTAATAAATCTTTATCAATTAAATCATACCTTTTAAATATAGTAATTATCATACTATATACTAACTTCTTTCCTAAAAGTTCTCTAAATTTTGTAGTTTTTACTTTTCCTTGATTTCTTAAATCTTCTAATTCTTTACCTAATTTATTATATCCATCTACTATATCATTTAGAGCTTTTTCAAATCTTTCTAATCTATCCATATTTCTATCCTTGTTCTAATTTTTTAGCAAAATCCGCCATTACTTCTGAAATCTTTATTTCTTGAGGGCAAACTGCCTCACAACTCCTACAACCTATACAAGCACTTGGTCTTTTATCCTCTGGAAGTGCACTAATCGCCATTGGAGCAATAAATCCTCCACCTGTAAAACTATGCTCATTATATAAAGCAAGTAGTTTTGGAATATCAAGTCCCATTGGGCAATGTGAAGTACAATATCTACAAGCTGTACAAGGTAAAACATTTCCTTTAAGCATTTCATTTGCAATTCCTAATAATGTTTTCATTTCTTCATCGTTTAATGGTTTATCTTCACTAAATGTCTTAATATTTTCTTGTAATTGTTCCATTGATGACATTCCAGAAAGAACCATTGTTACACCTGGTATACTTTGTAAAAATCTAAATGCCCATCCAACAGTTGTTTCATCTGGTCTTAAAGCTTTTAATTTACTTTCTTGTTCATCTGGAAGCTTTGCAAGTTTTCCACCTCTTAAAGGTTCCATAACCCAAATAGGAATATTATATTCATTTAATAGTTCTACTTTAGCCTTAGCATCTTGGAAGTCATAATCTAAATAATTTAATTGTATTTGGCAAAATTTCATATGTTCTCCATAAGCATTTAAAAATCTTTTTAATATATCAAAGTCTCCATGTATTGAAAATCCCAAATGTTTAATTCTTCCATTTTCCTTTTGTTTCATTAAATAATCATAAATACCATATTTAGGATCCAAATATGCATCAATATTTTTATCATTTACATTATGGAATAAATAAAAATCAAAATAATCAACCCTACATTTTTCTAATTGCTTCTCAAATATTTCTTCTACTTTATCCATATTTGATAAATCATATCCAGGAAATTTAGTTGCTAAATAAAAACTATCTCTTGGATATTTACTTAAAACTTTTCCAATAACTTTTTCTGATTCTCCATTATGATATCCCCAAGCTGTATCAAAGTAATTAATTCCATTTTTAATTGCATAATCCACCATTTTAGCTGTTTCTTTTTCGTCTACTGGTACATCACTATCTACTCCTTTGTTAGGAAGTCTCATTGTTCCTAATCCTAAACTTGATAATTTTACACCTTTAAAATCCTTGTATAGCATATTCATTCCTCCATTTCTAATTACATCTTTTACTTCTTTAATTCTATTTTTATTATCTAATTTCAACAAAAAAATGTCAACAAACAATATTCTTTATATTTACTATTTTTTCTCTTTAAGTTTTTATATCTTCTAATGTAAAATCTATAACTTTTTGTAAATCATTTAAATTTACTTCTACCTGGTATCCTATTTTACCAGCACTAAAAATTATTGTCTCAAAATCTTTAGCTGTTATATCAATTACTGTTTTTAATTGTTTTTTCATTCCTATTGGAGAACAACCACCATGTATATAACCAGTTAAAGGAAGCAATTCTTTTGATTTTATCATTTCCACACTTTTTTCTTTTACTGCATTTGCTGCTTTTTTTAAGCCCAGTTCTTTGTTTACAGGAACTAAAAAAACATAATGTTCTTTACTGTGTCCAACAGTAACTAGCGTTTTAAATACTTGGTTTGGATTTTCTCCTAAAGTATTTGCAACATCAATTCCACTTATTACATCTTCATAATGATAAATTTTATAATCTATCTTCTTTTGGTCCAATATTCTCATTACATTTGTTTTATTTAAATTTTGTTTCATATTATTTACCTCTTTAATTATTTGGTAGTGTGAAAACTTTATAAGCTTCCAACTACTTTTTTGTTTATTTTTAGGTCTTTTTTGACCTTTTTGTTT
>CALXFI010000048.1 GCA_944387535.1 uncultured Clostridia bacterium
TGTCTATATTGAAATTATATATTAGGGGGTATTTTGTTGTCAAAGTTCATTTTTCATTTATTACAGGATGCTTAAAATAATTTTATTCTTGCATATGTTTTGCTTTCTTCTCTTCTTCATTATTCTTTAAAAACTCTTTTGCAAATTTTATATAGCTTTTAGCCCCTTTAGAACGAGGATCATATTCAGTAATAGGCATACCATAACTTGGAGCTTCACTTAATCTTACGTTTCTTGGTATAACTGTTTTATATACTTTGTTGTCAAAATATTTTTTTACTTCCTTTACTACTTGATTAGAAAGATTTGTTCTAATGTCATACATTGTAAGTAATGCTCCTTCTATTCTAATATCCTTATTTAAATGTTTCTTTACTAAATTTATTGTATTTAACAACTGTCCTAATCCTTCCAATGCAAAATATTCACATTGTACTGGTATTAGTACACTGTCTGATGCTGTAAATGCATTTAATGTAACTAAACCTAAAGAAGGCGGACAATCAATTAAAATATAATCAAACCTATCTTTAATTATGTCAACCTTTTCTTTTAATCTGTGCTCTCTTGACATCATAGATACAAGTTCCACCTCAGCTCCCGCTAAATCCATATTTGCCGGACATACTTTTAAATTCTTAATTATAGTTTTTTGCATTGCATCTTCAAATTCTGTTTCATTAACAAGAATATCATAAGTAGAAGGTTCAAGATCTTTATCTAATCCCAATCCACTTGTTGCATTGCCTTGTGGGTCTGCATCAATTAATAAAACTTTTTTTCCTCTTTTAGCTAATATAGTTGCTAAATTTACTGTGGTTGTAGTCTTTCCTACGCCACCTTTTTGATTCGCTACTGATATAATTTTTCCCAATTTAAAGCCCCCATTTTCAGTTAATATTTATAAATAAGTTCTAAGTTTTTTACACTACAATTGTATATAAATATAAGAAAAAAGTCAATAAAATTTTGACAATTTATTGACTTTTTTTATCTATTTTTTCTTATACTTTATTGCTTAATTTTTTTGATTTTATCTAATAGGCTCTTTGGCTGGAGTTCCAGGTTTTCTTGGGAATTTTCCTGGTATAGCTTTTATTTTTTCTATAACAATTAGACTTCTTCCTAAGTCACTTTTAGGCAAATCAAATATATATTTATCAACAACTTTTCCACCTAATACTTCGACTGCTTTTTTGGCAGAATTTAATTCATCATCTATATCTGCACCTTTCATACAAATGCATTTTCCTCCTATTTTGACAAACGGTAATAAATATTCAGATAGTGTAGATAAATTCGCAACTGCTCTTGATGTAGCTATATCAAATTTTTCACGATAACTCTTATTTCTTCCTAATTCTTCCGCTCTCGCATGTATTGTCTCTATATTTTTCAATTTTAAAGCTTCTATTACTTCATTTAGAAAGTTTAATCTTTTATTTAATGAATCTACTAAAGTAATTTTTAAATCTTTCCTATATATTTTTAAAGGTATTCCAGGAAATCCTGCTCCTGTTCCTACATCTATTAAACTAGAATTTTCTTCTATGTATTTAGATATTGTTAAACAATCAACAAAGTGTTTAAGAATTATCTCTTCTGGTTTTGTTATTGCTGTTAAATTTACTTTTTCATTCCATTCTATTAATAAATTCATATATACATAAAATTTTTCTATTTGTTCTTCATTCAACTCTATTTTTAATTCTTTTAAATAATTATCAAATGTTTTGCTAAATTCTTCCAAATTCATTTTTATTTTTCCTTCCTTATTTAGCCTTTGCTTCACCTTTTCTTTGTTGCAAATAAACAAGTAAAACAGAAACATCTGCAGGTGAAACTCCTGATATTCTTGACGCTTGTCCAATAGAACGTGGTTTAAATTTGTTCAATTTTTGCCTTCCTTCTAAGCTTATTCCTTTTAATGTTTCATAATCTAGATCTTCAGGAAGCAATTTTGTCTCTAATTTTTTAAACTTTTCTACTTGTGCTTCTTGTAATTTAATATATCCCTCGTATTTTATTTGTATTTCTACCTCTTCTTTTTCCTGTCTTGTAAGCTCTGGCCTATCTGGATCTATTTCTTTTAAACCTTCATATGTAAGCTCTGTACGTTTTAGCAATTCGCTCATCTTTGTACCATTTGTGAGTACTGACGTCCCTGCCTTTTCTAGCAATTTATTTACTTTTTCTTCCGGTTTTACAACTAATTTTTGTAATCTCTCTATTTCTTTTTCTATGTTTTCCTTTTTCTTTAAAAACCTTTCATATCTTTCATCAGAAATCAAGCCTATTTCATGTCCTATTGGAGTTAATCTCAAATCAGCATTGTCTTGTCTTAGAAGTAATCTATATTCAGCTCTAGATGTCATCATTCTATAAGGTTCATTTGTTCCTTTAGTAACAATATCATCAATTAAAACACCAATATAAGCCTGACTTCTATCTAAAATAATCGGTTCTTTTTTATCTATTTTTCTCGTTGCATTTATTCCAGCAATCAATCCTTGGCAAGCTGCTTCTTCATATCCAGATGTTCCGTTTATTTGTCCTGCCATAAATAATCCACTTATTCCTTTATATTCTAATGATAATTTTAAATTAGATGGATCTATACAATCGTATTCTATAGCATATGCAGGTCTTGTAAATTCCGCATGTTCTAAGCCAGGTATTGTATGATATAAAGCTATTTGTACATCTTCTGGAAGTGATGAGCTCATTCCTTGTATATACATTTCTTCTGTATCTAATCCTACTGGCTCAACAAATGCTTGATGACGTGGTTTATCACTAAATCTAACTACTTTATCTTCTATTGATGGGCAATATCTAGGTCCTGTTCCTTCTATCATCCCTGAAAATAATGGAGATCTATTTAAATTTTTTCTAATTATTTCATGAGTTTTTTCATTTGTATATGTTAAATAACAATCTACTTGTTTAAAATCTTTTGGTTCATCTTCAAAAGAAAAAGCTTCTATTCCTTCGTCTCCTTTTTGAACTTCCATTTTGCTAAAATCAATGCTTCTTCTATTTATTCTAGCTGGTGTTCCTGTTTTAAATCTTATTAGATTTATTCCTAACTCTTTTAAACAATCAGATAATTTATTTGCTGCAGCCACTCCATCTGGTCCGCTTTCTTTAGAATATTCTCCTATAAATATTTTTCCTTTTAAATAAGTCCCTGTTGCAACTATTACTGTTTTTACTGAATAAATTGCTCCTAAATCTGTTTCTATTCCCCTTACTTTTCCATCTTCTACAAAGATTTTTGTGATTTCAGCTTGTTTTACTTCTAAATTCTCTTGTTTTTCTAAGGTATGTTTCATTTCCGCTTGGTATTTTTTCCTATCTGCCTGCGCTCTTAACGAATGTACTGCTGGTCCTTTAGATGTATTTAACATTTTTATTTGTATCATAGTTTTATCTATGTTTTTCCCCATCTCTCCTCCTAAAGCATCTATTTCTCTTACAAGATGTCCCTTAGAGCTTCCTCCAATATGAGGATTACAAGGCATATTTGCTATTGCTTCTAAACTAATTGAAAATATTAGTGTCTTTTTTCCCAGTCTAGCAGAAGCAAGCGCAGCTTCACAACCAGCATGTCCTGCACCTATTACTGCAACATCATATTTTCCTGCAAAGTATTCTCCTTTTTTTAATTCCATCTATATTCTTCCTTTCCTTCTTTAAAAAAATGTTCCACACACTTACTCCTCTTGTTTCTATTAGTGTTGTAATGTTCCCTATATTTTTTTAATTCCGTGTGAAACAGAAATCATGTTTTTATAAGCTGAACAATAAATTTTAACAAAACGGTTATCTGTTTGTTCTTTTTTATCATATCAATGTCTTCGCTTTTTTGCTTTTTTCAAGTTTGTCGAATTTTGTCGAATGCTTTCGTAAATATTTATTTATAGCATTTTTTTTATGTAACTAGTGTTCGCTTTTTATGATTTTGAATAATTTAATATGAAATTTTTACTTGTTATTTCATTTTTCACTTCATATATTTTATATTGTGAACTACCAACCACCTAAAGGCAGTTGGCTTCGAGGATGAAATTTTTTCATCCGTTTAAGAAGTCTGGTATTTAAGTTTCCACCTTTTTTAGGCAACCCTTATTCTTACAGGTGTGTTCACTTCGCCCCTACTGTATAGCCACCCCTTGAGGTGACACAACGCTACTTTTTCTTAATATTTTTGTTATTCCTGCGGTTTAATATATATACTTGGAATATAGTCGCTTATATCCCACCACCTAAAGGGGTGTGGGTTTTACGCTCCAATTTATAAAAATATGGTTTGTCCTTATATTTCTTTTGTGTTCTATTTCTTTTGAAAATCAATTCTCTTTAATTTTTATTGCTTTATTATAAAATTACTTATTAAAAATGTAAAAATGTCTTATTTTTGATTTTCGTGTGTTTATTTTCCCAAACAGAATTTAGAAAAAATTTCATCTATAATATCATCAGTTACAACTTCACCTGTAATATTTCCTAAATCCTCTAAAATATCTTTAATAAATATTGCAATAATGTCCGATGGCATTTTTTGTTCCATAGTTTCTTTTGCCTTTTTCACACTATCTATTGCTTTATCTATTAAATTTTTGTGTCTAATATTTGTAATTACAACCTCTTGGTCTAAATTAATCTCATTTAAATTGAATAATTTGCTAATTTCATCATAAATATCTTCTATTCCTGTTTTATTTAATGCTGAAATCTTTATTATTGAAGAACTTACTTTTCTTAATCTTTCGTCATTTTCATCAATCTTTTGCTCTAAATCATTTTTATTTAATATAATAATTGTTTTTTTATCTTTTATTAAATCTAATATTTCTAAGTCCTCTTTTGTTAATTCCTCAGATGCATCAAATATAGCAATTACAAGGTCTGCTTCTTTTGTCATTTCTCTAGATTTTTCAATTCCTATTTTCTCTACTTCATCTTTAGCTTCCCTTATACCTGCTGTATCTATTAATTTTAAAGGAATTCCATTTACTGTTACAAATTCTTCAATTGTATCCCTCGTTGTTCCCTCATACTGTGTTACAATGGCTCTATCTTCTTTCAAAATAGCATTTAAAAGAGAGGATTTTCCTGCATTAGGTCTTCCAACTATTACTGTTTTTATTCCTTCTTTTATTATTTTCCCATTGTCAAAGCTTTTTTCTAGTTTTTCCAATTTGCTTTGTACACTATCTAGCATTTCTGAAATTTGTTTGTTTGTAACTTCCTCTACATCATATTCAGGATAGTCTATATCTACTTCTATATTTACCATTACATCCATTATTTCTTGCTTTATTTCAGCTATTTTTTTAGATAAAAAACCTTCTAATTGCTTTATTCCTGTCTTTGCTTCTCTTTCTGATTTAGCATTAATAACATCTATTACTGACTCTGCTTGTAATAAATCTATCCTTCCATTTAAAAATGCTCTTTTAGTGAATTCTCCCGGTTCCGCAAGGTCTGCGCCATTTTTTAAACATAATTCTAGTATCTTTTTAACAACAATATTTCCCCCATGTGAATTTATTTCGCACATATTCTCTGTTGTATAACTTTTAGGTGCCTTGAAATAAGATACTAATACTTCGTCTACAATATTGCCATTTTCCACAATATTTCCGTATTTCATTGTATATCCTTTTATTTCCTCTATTGGCTTTTTGTTCTTTGGAACAAATATTTTATCTAAAACATTAAAGCAATTTTCTCCACTCATTCTTATTATTCCAATTCCCCCAATTCCGAGGAGCCGTAGAGATTGATGCTATTGTACTCATTATTTTTTCCTCCATTTTTTATAAAGTATTCTACTGTCACCTTAATATATAGGTTAAGATTGGTTTTAATGTTCAATCACTATTAACATTTTTATTTATAACACACATTAGTAAAAATTGCAAGTATAAAATTAAACTTTTTGCTAAAATTTTATTTTTTTATAAAAAAAAGTCAAAGATAGAATTTACGTATCACTTGTAAAATCTGACCTTTGACCTCCGATTTTATATATTAAATTTTTTATTTTTTTAAGGAAATTACTATTCTTCTATATGGTTCTTCGCCAATACTATTTGTTTCTACTTTGTCATTTCCTTGTAATTTAGTATGAATTATCTTTCTTTCATATGCTTGCATTGGCTCTAACTTAACAGATTTTCTTGTTCTAATAACAGTTTTTGCAACTTTTTCTGCTAAATCTTCTAATGTTTTCTCTCTTTTAGCTTTATATCCTTCTATATCAAGTATTACTCTTACTCTATTGTCTATTCCTTTACCTGCTACTGCTGTTAATATATTTTGCATAGCATATAATGTTTCTCCTCTAAATCCTATCAAAAAACCTAAGTTAGGACTATTTAAGTCAACATATATTGCATTTTTTTCTTTTTTTATGTTGTAAGTTGTGTCTTCTGGTAGTTCTTTCTTTAATTCTTCTAAGAATTTTTCCAAGTTTTCACTTGCTTTTTCTTGTTCTTTATCTGTTAGAACAATCTCTTTTTTAGTTTTTACTTCATGTGTTTTTTCTTCAGTATCTTCTTTTAATGTCATTTCTACTTTAACTACTCTTGGTGCTAAAATACTAAAGAAACTCCTTTTATCCTCATTTTCTAAGACCTTTATATCTACCATTTTTCTACTTACATTTAATTCTTTAAGACCTTTTTCTATAGCTTCGTTCGTTGTTCTTCCTTCAGAAATGATTGTTTTTGCCATATTTCAAGTTCCTCCCTTTATTTTATTACTTTATCTAATATCAATCTCTCTGCAATCATAAGAATATTGCTTATTAACCAATATAAAGCAAGTCCTAAAGGTGCTACAAATGCAATTGAAATAGACATGATTGGCATCATCCAAGACATCATTTTATTTGTTTGCATTACAGCATCCATTTCGTCATTTTCTTCCTCCTGAGGTACTAGTTCTTTTCCTGTAGTTCCATCAATTTTAATGTCTTTAGTTTCTTTTTCTGCTTTATTTTGTTTTGTCTTCTTAGCCTGCATTGCTGCATTCATTCTTATAGAAATAAAAGAAGATAAAATGTATAAAACAGGAATAATGTATACTGTATAATCTGTCATATTTTGTTGTGGTACTTTACTTAAATCTAATCCTAAGAAGTTCATTTGAAGATTTAATTTATCAACATTTGGATCATCTGGATTTTGTTCTTTTAACCAGCTAGATTCTCTTATTAAATCTATTTCAGGATAAACTTGACTTACGGATTTGCCATTTTCCTGTAATTGTTGCACATAATGATTAATATTATCTTGTGGTATTTTTTCCATAAACGTTAATGGACTTCTTACTAAATAGAATATTGATAATAATAAAAGTAATTGAACAATTGCTGTTAAACATCCACTAAAAGGACTCATATTTTCTGATTTATATAAACTCATCATTTCTTGATTCATTTTTTCCGGGTCACTTTTATATTTAAATTGAATTACTTTCATTTTTTCTTGTAGCTCTGTACTCTTTTTCATTGTTCTCTGTTGCTTTATTGAAAGCGGTAGCAAAATTAATTTTATTATTACAGTAAATAAAATAATTGCTACACCATAGTTATTTACTAGTCCATATAAAAACTGTAATAAATAACCAAAAAGATTAGCAAAGAATTCAAACATTTATTATTTTCCCCCTAGTAATTTATTTTAATGGGTCATATCCACCTTTTGAAAACGGATTACATCTTAAAATTCTCCAAATTCCAAGACATAGTCCCTTCCCTGCTCCATACTTTTCAATTGCTTGTTTTGTATATTCAGAGCAAGTTGGATAAAATTTGCAATTTATATTTTTGGCTTTAAGCCATGTTGAAATATGCTTTTGATATTGCTCTATTAGCCATATCAGTATTTTTTTCATTATTATTCCCCGCTTAAAATTCCTGCTTTATCAAATATTTTATTCATATCTTTTTTTATGTTTTCATATTTTGCGTTTTTTATATCAATCTTCTTTTTCCATAAAAAAACTATAGAATATCCAGTATTTGTACTATCTTCTAAGTTTTTATAGTTTTCTCTTATTAATCTTTTTATATGATTTCTTTTAGTTGCTTTAGCAATCTTTGTTCCAATCGCTATTCCCAAAAGATTTTCATTTTTTAGATTATTTTTTCTTACAAAAGCTTCTATACAATAACCTGAATAGTATTTACCTTTTGATAAAACATTTTTAAATTCATAATTTTTTTTAAGCATTTTTGTTTTTTTCATTATTTATTCTTCCCTTCTATAACTAAGGCAGAACTAAATGAAAAAAGGTTTTCTTAATTAACTATTTGTAAAAGGCTCGCAAAATTTGCGGCCTTACACATAATAATTAAGCACTTAATTTTTTTCTACCTTTTTGTCTTCTTGCTTTAAGTACGTTTCTTCCAGATCTAGTTTTCATTCTTTTCATAAATCCATGTTCTTTCTTTTCTTGTCTATTTTTTGGTTGATATGTTCTTTTCAATTTTAGCACCTCCTACTGAATTTTTTTATTAAATCCATTTTTAAAATGGAATATTTCCAAATTTGCAAAATAACAAGTATATCAATTATACTTTACAAAAACCATAAATGTCAAGAATTTTTTGGAATTTTTTTATAATTTTTTGTAATACATTTGTAATAATTATAGAGTTTTCCACAGTTTTTTAGACACTTATCCACAATTTTAAAATTTTTTCCACAATCTTATTGACTTCTTATACTCAAATTTGTTATTATGTGTAAAGTAAAAAATAAGTGAGTTTTTTGTTGATATTACTTGAATTTTTGTTCGTATGAATTCCTGATTTTTTTACAAAAGCATTACAAAGTTATCAACAATTGTGGATAACTTTGTGGATAATTTTTTAGAAAGGATGATTTTAATGGCTATCGAAAAAGAAGAATTAATTGCAAAAATAAAAGAACTGTTAAAACCTGAAGTCACCAAAATATCTTATGATACCTGGATTATGCCATTAGATATTAGAAGTATAGAGGGAAACCACATTGTTTTTACAGCTAATTCTGAATTCCAACAAGATTTTATTGAAAACAAGTACAGAAGTCTTATTTTCAATACATTAAAATATATTACAAACAAAGAATGGACGTTTTCAGTAGTTGATTTATCAAAGGAAAATAACGGCAATGAAGAAAAAGAAATTATTTCTGATGATTCCAATGTTCCTTCGGCTGAAATAGAAATAAATAAATCAACTTTAAATCCTAAATACACTTTTGACACTTTTGTTGTTGGAAATAATAATAGGTTTGCACATGCAGCAGCTTTAGCAGTAGCAAATGACCCTGCTAAATCTTATAATCCTTTATTTTTGTATGGGGGAGTAGGATTAGGGAAAACTCACTTAATGCATGCTATAGGAAATAGGATTTTAGAAAACAATTCAAATGCAAATGTTTTATATGTTACTTCTGAAAAATTCACAAACCAACTTATTAATGCAATTAAAGATAACAAAAATGAATTTTTTAGAAATAAGTATAGAAATATTGATGTTCTACTTATTGATGATATTCAATTTATAGCAGGGAAGGAAAGAGTACAAGAAGAATTTTTCCATACTTTTAATTCTTTATATGAAGATGGAAAACAAATTATTATATCTAGTGATAAACCTCCAAGAGATATACAATTTTTAGAGGATAGGCTAAAATCTAGATTTGAATGGGGATTACTTGCTGATATTTCTTGTCCAGATTATGAAACTCGTTTAGCAATTTTAAGAAAAAAAGCACAAGATGAAAATGTTATCATTGAGGATTTTATACTTTCTGATATTGCAAATAAAATTGATTCAAACATAAGAGAATTAGAAGGTGTATTTAATAAAATAGTTGCAAGAGCTTCACTTACACATAGTCCAATTACTATTGAACTTGCTGAAAATATTATAAATGAATTTAAATATGAAAGTGAAAAAGTAATTTCATCTGATTTTATTAAAGAAACTGTTGCAAAATATTTTAGTATTAATAAAGACGATTTAGCAGGAAATAAAAGATCTAATGATATAGCATTTCCAAGGCAAATCGCAATGTATCTTTGTAGAGAAGTTGCAAGTATGTCTTATCCTCAAATTGGTACAGATTTTGGAGGAAGAGACCACTCAACTGTAATGCATGCTTGTAAAAAAATAGAAAAAGAAGTTAAAGAAAAAAGTAATACAAAGTTAATTGTGGATAGTGTGAAAAACATTATAATAAATGGCAAAGAATAGATGTCGAAAAAGAAAGAAAGATTTTTTGAAATTTATGTTTGTAAAAACAATTTTTTGAAAAACATTATTCTTTCTGTTCTTACGGAACTAATACCTTCGTTATCCACAGGCACGTGTTGAAAAACTGTTAATAAACTGTTGATATCTTAATTTTACACAATTGAAATTTTAGACTGTGGATTATTCGACAAGTTTTCCACTAAGTTATCAACATCAATTTTGTTAGGGATATCAGTTATCAACATAGTTTTCCACAGTTTCCACAAGACCTAATACTATTACTACTAATAATTATTATAATATTTATAAAATATATAAAGGAGGAAGTTAAAATGAAAATTGTTTGTTACAAAGACAAAATTATTAAAGCTTTAAATTCCGTAGTAAAAGCTGTAGCATCTAAAACTACAATGCCAATACTAGAAGGAATACTTATTCAAACTAATGATAATGAAATTAAATTAACTACTTATGATTTAGAAATTGGAATAGAGTATGTAATGGATTGTGAAGTACAAGAACAAGGTAGTACAGTAGTAAATGCTATAATGTTTAGTGAAATTATTAGAAAATTACCAGATACAGAAATATATATTTCTGTCAATGATAAAAACTTATTAGAAATTGAATGTGAAGGTTCTTTATATAAATTAGCAACTATGAATCCAGATGAATTTCCAGAACTTCCAAAAATAGAAGTTGAAAATTCAATTGAAATAGAACAAAATACTTTAAAGAATATGATTAGAAGAACAATTTTTGCAGTAAGCACTGAAGAAAGTAGACCAATTTTTACAGGATGTTTATTTGAAATTGAAAATAATAAATTAAATGTTGTTGCAGTAGATGGTTTTAGATTAGCTTTAAGAAGTATTTATTTAAATAAACAAACTAATGATTTTAAAGCAGTAATACCAGGAAAAACCTTAAATGAAGTTAATAAAATACTATCAGATTCTTTTGAACCAGTTAAAATAGGGGTTGCAAAAAATCAAGCTTTATTTGAAATGGATAATTGTAAGGTTGTCACAAGAATTCTAGATGGAGAATTTTTAAATTATAAAAATGTTATTCCTAGCAATTGGGAAACAAGAATGAAAGTAAATAAAAATAGTTTACAAAATAGTTTTGAAAGAATTAGCTTAATTTCTGCATCAAGTGTTGAAAAAGAAAAGAAATATCCAGTAAAAGTACAGGTTGATATTGGAAAAGTAGTTATTTCTTGTACTAATCAGACAGGAGATGCCAAAGAAGAATTATATGTTTCAACAGAAGGTAAGAATTTAGAAGCAGGATTTAATCCAAAATATTTCTTAGATAGCTTAAAAGCAATTGATGATGAAGAAGTATATGTAGAATTTGGAAGCAGTATTTCTCCTTGCTTAATAAAACCTATTGATAATAATGATTATACATATATGATTTTACCAATTAGATTAAAAGAATAAAGAATAGAAGACTAGGGAAGAGGTAGTTTTAAGAAACTATCTCTTTTTAGTTATCCACAGTTTGTTAACCAATTGTGGATAACTAATGTTAATAAAGTGCATAGAAAAAACGAGCAAAAAATAGGAAAAAATAGATAAAAAAAGATAATTATATATTTTTGAAAGAATATCAAAATCGTATATACCTGTGGATAACTTTGATGAAAAATAATTCAGAAAAAATAGAATAAATTAGAAAAAAATTAAAAAAAATAGAAAATGGGAGAAAAAAAGAGATAATTGTATATGTGGATAATTAATAAAATGAAAAAATTAGAAAAAAATAGAAAAAAAAAGAATAAATTAGAAAAAAAGAGATAATTATATAAAAATGGCTATGTGGAAAAAATGTTTATAATTAATATTGAAGAAAACGAGAGAATAAATTAGTAAAAAATCGAAAAAAATAGAAAACAAGAGATAATGGTATAAAAACAATATGTGGATAATCTTTTATTGCTAATAATATTATTATATTTTTTGAATAATTAGAGATAAAGAGAATAAAAGAGTAAAAAAAAGAATAAATTAGGAAACAAGAGAAAATTATAAGAAATTAGTAAGATTTAAAGTTAAAGAACAAAAATAAATAAGTAAAAATGTAAAAAAATTAGAAAAAAATAGAAAAAAAAAGAATAAATTAGAAAACGATAGAAAATAGAGAAATTCAAAAAATAAATAGAGAATAATAAAAATTAGAAAAAAATGAATAATGAAAATCAAAAATAAGCCGATTTATTTTTTTTATAATATAAATTATAATGTAAGAAAAAATCAAAAAAATCGAAAAAAATAGAATAAATTAGAAAAAAAGAGAAAATATTATAAAAATGAAGAAATTCAAAATAAGAAGAATAATTAAAAATAAAAAAAAAAAAAAAAAAAAAAAAAAAAAAAAAAAAAAAAAAAAAAAAAAAAAAAAAAAAAAAAAAAAAAA
>CALXFI010000049.1 GCA_944387535.1 uncultured Clostridia bacterium
TTCAATGTACTATTTTTTATAAGTTTTTAATGCGTTTTTGTTTTATCCTTGTTTTCCATAAAACTTTTCACACTATCTTTATAAAATAATCATAATCCAGACAATAATAAAAAATAATATACCATAAAGTAGTACTTAACAGTCAATAAAAATTTTGATAATATGATTATGAACTTATAAATATTTAAAATTTATACAAGAGAGAAGGAGAGGAAAGATATGTTAAAAGATAAGAAAGGAATTACACTTATAGCACTTGTTATAACTATCGTTGTCTTGTTAATTTTAACAGGAATATCAATTGCAATGCTAACAGGAGATAATGGAATACTTACACAGGCAGCAAGGGCAAAGGAAGAAACGGAGAAAGCTCAAGCGAACGAAACAAATACATTATCAAGTTATGAAGATGTAATATATGAAGCAACTGGAGATGTGAAACAAGTTGAGGATAGTAATCCAGGAGTACTTGAAGGAAGTGGAACAGAGCAAGAGCCTTTTGTTATAAATAGTATAGAAGATTTAGTGGTTTTTGCTGATAATGTAACAAAAGGTACAAATACTTACCAAGACCAATATGTCGAATTAGGATTAAGTTTAGATTTTAATTCTGATAAATCCTATGTAAATCCTAACAGAGAAGATTATGTGCAATATGGTTATAATGGTAAGTTAAAAGAAGTATTGAATACAAGTGGATTTATACCAATAGGAAAGATGGAGGGAACAAACGAAGAATTAGAAGGGAATAGTTTTCATGGTACTTTTAATGGGAATAAATATAAGTTATATAATTTAAAAATACAACAAGAAAAAAGTGGCGATGAGCATACTTACTCAGCAATGTTTGCTGTAAATGATGGCACTATAAATAATTTTTGTATAGAAAATGGAAATAATTCGACAATTATGAGTGGTAAAGGATATTTAGTAGCAGGACTATTAGTTGGAAAAAATAATGGAGAGATAAGTAATTGCTGTACAACAGGAAATGTTAGTACTTCAAAAACAGATTGGGGATGCAATGTCGGAGGACTAGTTGGTTCAAATAATGGAACAATTAGAGAATGCTATAATGCTGCAAATGTAAATTCAAAATATTCTTATATGGAAAATAGAATTGGTGGAGTAGCAGGTGTTAATGAATCGACAGGAGTTATAGAAAATGTATATAATGTAGGAAATCTTCACGCGGATATAATGGATGAATATGCAAAAATTCAACCTATTACATTGCTAATCGGGGAAGTAGCGGGAAATAATATGGGAGCAATTAGAAATACATATTCTACTGGACAAATTAATTATACCAATAACGAAATTTGTTGGGTAGCAATAGGTGTAATAGGTAGAAACTTAAACACTACAGGAGAACAATCAGAAGCAACTAATTGTTATTATTTAGAAAATAGATTTACTTTAACTGGAATTCATACAACTATATCAGATGCAGGAAAGAGTAAGAGTAGTGAACAAATGAAAAGTCAAGAGTTTTTAGATTTATTAAATCAGGACAATAGTGGGATGTGGAAATTTAGTAGTGGAAAAAATAATGGCTATCCAGTTCTTTATTGGGAGTAGAAAGAGTAAAAGGTCTATATTTAATATAGGTCTTTTATTTTTTTATAAAAACACTTGCAAAAATATGTTCGATGTGATATAAGATATAAGAAAGTAGAAAAAAGAGGTGTAAAGATGAAATTTGTTCATATAGCAGATATGCACTTAGATAGTGCGTTTTCTAATCTATCAGATAAAGATATAATGGGAGACTTAAGAAGGTTAGAGCAAAGAAAAGTATTTAAGAAAATAATTGAATATATAAAACAAAATGATATAGAGTATTTATTTATATCAGGAGACTTATATGAGCATAAATATATAAAGCAATCAACTATTGAATATATAAATAATTTATTTAAAGAAATACCAGAAACTAAAATATTTATAGCAGCAGGAAATCACGATCCAAAAGTAAAAAACTCATATTACAATAAATTTAATTGGAATTCTAATGTGAAAATATTTGATTCATTTATAGAAAAAGTAGAAGAACCAGATTGTAATATTTATGGTTATAGTTTTGATGAATTTTATTGTAATAACTCTGGAATTGAGGATTTTATTGTAGAGCAAAATGGAAAACCAAATATTTTAGTAATACATGGAAATTTAGATGGTACAAAAAAAGATGATAAACCATATAATCCTATTTCTAAAAAAGTATTGTTAGAAAAAGGTTTTGATTATGTGGCATTAGGTCATATTCATAAACCAGACTATGAAAATAAAAAAATAGTATATCCAGGTTCTACTGTGTCTTTAGGTTTTGATGAACTTGGAAAACATGGTATGATAGTAGGAGAATTAGGTGGAGATTTAAAACTAGAATTTGTACCATTAGATGATGAAGAATTCACAGTAAGAGAATTAAATGTGGATAACTTAGGTTCAAAAGAAGAATTAATTGAAAAAATAAATAGTTTAGATATTAATCCAAATGAATATGTGGAAATAATACTTACAGGTGGAAGAAATTTTGAAATAGACAAATATGATATTTTAAAATATATACAAAATGATAGAATTATAAAAATAAAAAATGAAACAAAAATCGCAAGAAATTTGGAAAAAATAGCAAATGAAAGTACATTAAGAGGATTATTTGTTAAAGAAATGCTAGAAAAATTAAAAAATGAAGAAGATTTAGAAAAGAAAGATATAATAGAAAAAGCAGTAGAAATAGGCTTAGATGCATTAGAATAGAGGTGATATTTTGAAAATTAATAAAATAAAAATAAATTCTTATGGAAAATTAAAAGATAAAGAAATAGACTTAAAAGATGGTATAAATATAATTTATGGAAAAAATGAGGCAGGAAAATCAACACTTTTAAGATTTATAATAAATAGTTTTTATGGAATATCTAAAAATAAAAAAGGAAAAGAATATTCAGACTATGATAGATACAAACCATGGGGTACTGAAGAATTTTCAGGAAATGTTGAATATGAATTAAATGATAAGACAAAATATGAAATACATAGAGATTTTAAAAAGAAAAATCCTAATATATATAATGAGCAAAAAGAAGATATATCAAAAGAATTTAATATAGACAAAACAAATGGAAATCAATTTTTCTATGAGCAAACAAAAGTAGATGAAGATTTATTTTTATCTACAATGGTAGTAGGACAAAAAGAAGTAGAGTTAGAAAGTAAACAGCAAAGTATGTTAGTACAGAAAATCGCAAACTTGGTGGGAACAGGAGAAGATAATGTTTCATTTAAAAGAGCAATGGATAGAATAAATAGAAGACAATTAAATGAAGTAGGAACATCAAACTCTAGGGAAAAGCCAATAAACGTAACTGCTAGAAAAATAGAAGAATTAGAAACTCAAAAAAATGAATTATCTCAATATGAAAATTTTAAATATGATATAGAAGAAAACAAAAATAATTTAAAAGAAGAAATATCAAAATTAGAAAATGAAAATAATTTATTAAAAGAAATTAAATTATTAGATGAAAAAGAAAAAATAGAAAAAGAAAAAATAAAAATACAAGAAAATATAAAAAATGAAAATAATGAAAAAATAAATTTAGCAAAAAATAAAATAGAAGAAGTAAAAAATAATAATAAAAATATTTTAGAAAATAATTTTGATAAATCAAAAAATAATAAAAAAATAAATAGAGAAAAAAATAAATTAAATAAAAAAATAATTTTAATATTTATTTTAGTAATATTAATTAATGTAATGCAATTTATATTTATTAAAAATAAAATATTTAATTATATTTTTCTTCTTACAGTACCAATAGCTATAAGTGTTGCTTGCTTATTAAAAAATAAATTAGATAAAAAAATAAAACAAGAAGAATTAGAAGAAAATAAAAAACAAGAATTATTTAATAATGTAAATTCAGAAATAAATAATTTAGAACAAGAAATAAAATTATTAGAAAATAATAATTTAGAAACAGAAAATAAATTAAATAATTTAAAAAATAATTTTAATTTAAAAATTAATTTAGAAAAAGAAAAAATAAAAAATAAATATTTAGGAAAAATAGAAAATGATAAATTAAATAATTTAATTAACTTAGAAAATATAAATTATGAAGTAGAAAATATGCAAAATAAAATAAATAATAAAAATATAGAACTTCATAAATTAGAATTAGACCAAAAAAATATAGAACCAAAATTAGATAATTTATCAAAAATAGAAGAAGAATTAGTTAACAATAACAACAAAATGTTAACTTTAAGAAAAAATAATGAAAGTTTTGATTTAGCAAAAGAAGTTTTAACAAATGCATATGAAGAAATGAAAAATACAGTTACCCCTAAGTTTACAGAGGAGTTATCTAAAAATATTTCTAGCATAACAAATGGAAAATATACTAATGTAAGATTTAATGATGAAGTTGGTCTAATAGTAGAACTTCCAAATGGAGAATATGTTACAGCATCTAAATTAAGTGTAGGTACAATTGATCAATTATATTTATCATTAAGATTATCAATGATAGAAGATTTATCAGATGAGAGTATGCCAATAATATTAGATGAAGCTTTTGCATATTTTGATGAAGAAAGATTAGAAAATATTTTAAAATATATGAAAGACAAATTTAAAAATCATCAAGTAATATTATTAACTTGTACAAATAGAGAAAAGGAAATATTAGAAAAAGATAATATAGAATTTAATTATTATAAATTGGTATGATAAAAGAAAAGTATAGTGATAACCATTAATTTATTACTATACTTTTTGTATTGGCTTTTATATGAATGAGAAAAAATCGCAAATATCTGAGTGAAATTATAAAAAACAATTGAATTTGAAAAAATATATGGTATATTAATATTAGTTAATTATTATAATAAAAAAAGAGGAATAATCCTCTCAATAGTTATCGTTTATTTATGGAATTGGAGTTCGTGGCTTGAACTTCAATTTTTTCTTGGGAAAAAGATATATATGTATTGTAACCAATTGTCGCTAAAGCATAAAGTCCTATAGAAACAATAGTTAATATTAAAGCCCATCCAAGATATTTTATAGCTAAAGTATTAGAGTCATTATCTTTTGTTTCCAACCCAATTCACTTCCTTTCTAGCAATGATTAAACTGCAAACAGGTGCAGAATATCAACAGTTGTAGTGGAAAACTGCCTTGCAATCAGCAGACAACTGCTGATTGATACACCTGCTGTTAAAGTGAAATAAACGACAAAGATACTATATCATAAGTTATTTTAAAAGTTAATATTGCTTTTTAGGTTTATTTAGGCTGTGTTGCATGTACTATTAATTTGCTCTTGTAATACTACTTAAAATGTAGTATAATAGTTGTTGTTAAAAATTGTAAAGGAGAAATTAATATGTTTGAGAAATTAGAGGCAATTGAAAAGAGATATGAAGAATTAACTAAGGAAATATCAGATCCAGAATTAATTTCAAACCAAGCAGAATGGCAAAAAGCAATGAAGGAACATGCTAGCTTAGAAGAATTAGTACAAAAATTTCGTGAATATAAAAAAGTAAAAAAAGAAATGGAAGAAGCAGAAGAATTAATGACTGACCCAGAAATGAAAGAACTTGCAGAAGCTGAATACTATGACAAGAAAGAGCAATTACCAAAATTAGAAGAAGAATTAAAATTCTTATTAATTCCAAAAGATCCAGATGATGATAAAAACATTATCTGTGAAATTAGAGCAGGGGCTGGAGGAGAAGAAGCAGCATTATTTGCAGGAACATTATTTAGAATGTATTCAATGTATGCAGAGAAAAAACATTGGAAAGTAGAAGTTTTAAATGAAAATGAAACAGGACTTGGAGGATATAAAGAAATATCTTTTATGATTACCGGAAAAGGAGTATATAGTAGATTAAAATTTGAAAGTGGAGTACATAGAGTACAAAGAGTTCCAGATACAGAAAGTAGTGGAAGAATTCATACATCTACAGTAACAGTTGCTGTGCTTCCTGTTGTAGAAGATGTAGAAATAGAAATAAATCCATCAGATATTAAAATGGAAGTATTTAGATCTTCAGGAGCTGGTGGACAACATATTAATAAAACATCATCAGCAGTAAGATTAATACATATTCCTACAGGAATTACAGTAGAATGTCAAACAGAAAGATCTCAATTTCAAAATAGAGATAATGCTATGAAAATGCTAAGAACGAAACTTTATGAAATGGAAAAAGCAAAACAAGATAGTACAATAGCAAATGCAAGAAAATCACAAGTAGGTTCAGGAGATAGAAGTGAAAAAATAAGAACATATAACTATCCACAAGGAAGAATTACAGACCATAGAATTGGTATGAGTATCTATCAAATGGAAAACTTCTTAAATGGTGATTTAGATGAAATGATTGATAATCTAATCGCAGCAGATAGAGCGGAAAAATTAAAAGGAGACGAAGAATAATATGAAATTATTAGTAATATCTGATATTCATGGCTCATACTATTATGCTAAAAAAATATTAGAAATAGAAAAAAGAGAAAATCCAGATAAAATAGTATTATTAGGTGATTTATATTATCATGGACCAAGAAATGACTTGACACAAGAATATAACCCGATGGAAGTTTCTAAAATATTAAATTCTTTAAAAGATAAACTAATAGTCACAAAAGGAAATTGTGATGCAGAAGTAGATGAAATGATTTCAGAATTTCCATTTAAAGAATATATAGAAATGAATGTAAATGGATATAATTTATTCTTATCTCATGGACATAAATATAATATAGATAGTTTACCACCATTAGGAGTAAATATAGATATAATGATGTATGGTCATTTCCATATAGGATTTATTAAAGAAAAAGGCGGAATTGTTTTTGCAAATCCGGGTTCAATTTCTTTACCAAAAGAAAATAGTAAACATAGTTATCTAATATTTGATAATGATGAATTAATTTTAAAAGATGTAGATGGAAGCGTATTAAAAAAATTTGGATGTAAAAAATAAATGTTACCCCTTAAATATTTTTCATATTTAAGGGGTTCTGTGTTGTGCGACAGGCATGTCGTTTAACTAATCGGTGAAAGTCCGTAGTGGAGGTATATATCGCTAACCACATAGAGAAGCACAAGCTATCCATCGTGAGGTGGAAGTGAAGGAAGTGTGTATCAAAATCATGGCTCGATGTACAAAAACTTGATACTAAGGCTGTATAAGAGGGCGAGGCTACAACTCAAGTCAAAGCCCGAAAGATATGCGTAACCTTATGCAGTAAATCAAGCGAGTAAATGAGGAAAGCTAAGCGACTTACCCTGTGAGGCCTTGTGAACATTGGAAACAATGGTCGAAAAAAGGTTTATCACAAGAAGTCAGCAGAGGTCATAGTAGAAAAGTTTTTTTTCGAAGGACTGAACAATTTGTAGTGTTTTCACTACCTAAAATTTAGTGGTAGATAATAGTTAGAATGTGTTAATGAGGAGAGTATGAGCGTATCTCAAAGGGTTACTCAAAATCAATGATTTATCTATCTACGGAAAGGAAAAGAGGAAACAGATATGGAACTTTTAGAAGAAATACTTAACCCAAACAACTTAAACAAGGCATACAAGAAAGTAGTATCAAACAAAGGAGTAGCAGGAGTTGACGGAATAACAGTAGAAGAAGAATTTGATTATCTAAAAGAAAACAAAGACAGAATATTAAATCAAATAAGGAAAAGAAGATACAAACCACAACCCGTGAAAAGAGTTCAAATACCAAAAGAGAATGGCAAAAAGAGAAATCTAGGCATACCAACAGTTACAGACAGAATAATACAACAAGCAATTGTACAGATAATAAGCCAAATATTTGAAAAGCAATTTAATGATAATAGCTTTGGATTTAGACCAAATAGAAGTTGTGAACAAGCAGTGATAAGGGCAATAGAATATCTAAACGATGGGTATGAATGGATAGTAGACATTGACTTAGAAAGGTTCTTTGATACAGTAAATCAGGATAGGTTAATAACAATAATAGGAAAGACGATAAAAGATGGAGACGTAGTATCATTAATAAGAAAATATCTAAGTGCAGGGGTAATGGAAAAAGGAATAGTAAAAGCAACAGAAGTAGGAACACCACAAGGAGGAAACTTAAGTCCATTACTAAGCAATATAATGTTAAATGAACTTGATAAGGAACTAGAGGAAAGAGGACTAAACTTTGTAAGGTACGCAGATGATTGTATAATACTTGTGAGAAGTGAAAAAGCAGCAAACCGAGTTTTAACATCAATAACAAAATTTATTAAGAAGAAACTAGGGTTAAAAGTAAATGCAGAGAAAAGTAAAGTAACAAGACCAAGCAAAACGAAATACTTAGGGTTTAGCTTTTGGATGTCAAAAAGTGGAAAATGGAAACCAAAGCCACATCTAAAATCGTATCAAAAGTGATAAGAAAACTAAAGCAACTAACAGACAGAAGCTGGAGTATAAGTCTAGATAACAGAATAAAGAAAATAAATTACTTGATAAGAGGTTGGATAAACTACTTTAGAATAGCAAATATGAAAAACAAAATAAAAGAAATTGATGAACATCTAAGAACAAGAATAAGAGTAATAATCTGGAAACAGTGGAAAAAGATAGGCAAAAGGCAAAAAGCACTAGAACAACTAGGAATAGAAACAGAATTAGCTCATAATATAGCTTGTTCAAGAAAAGGATATCAACTGATTTGTAAGACCGATTGGTTAAAATTTGCGATTAATATAGAGAGGTTAAGAAAAAGAGGTCTAGTATTTCTACTAGACCAATATACAAAAGTACATATTGAATGTACAAATTGAACCGCCGTATACCGCACGGTACGTACGGTGGTGTGAGAGGGAATAAATAAAATAATTATTTATTCTCTACTCGATGTGTTTTTACTAGTTTAGCATGTAAAACAAGTTTATCTTGTTTATTGTAACAAGTAGATAGGGTTAAGATTTTATCGTTTTCAGTTAAAGAAGGATTAAAATTGTAAGTACTTCTATTTTTTAATTTGTCAGTAAAATTAGTAAAGTTATTATCAAAATTAATTGTTAAATAATCATTAGTTGTAGGTATGATATAAATACTAAAAATTTGCCATATGGAATTTTGAGTTTCTGTAGATGTACGTATTATATGTTTGTCTTTGTCATTTAACCACTCATCACTAAGAGTATTTTTTAGACTACCAAACATGGTTTTATTATTCTGTGAATGAGCATAAATAATAGTGTTTTTATCCTCAAAATTAGGATTATTTCTGTAATCTAAAAAGACCCAACCAGCAGGATTATATTTATTATAAAAAGAATGGTTTAAGTAGTAAGAATTATCACTACCTTGCACAAAAGGATAATTAACATCAGTTCCTTCTACTTGTATCCATCCAGTGGTGTTATTATTAAGCTTTTTTAATTCATTAAAATCAATTTCTAAAAGTTTAGTATCCAAAAAATTGTTATCTAAAACAATGGTATTATCATTATTTGAAATTTCTTTAGAATTTGATGTTTCAATTAGATTTGTAATGTCTTTCTTATAATTAAAATACAACATAAATATTTTATATAGAGAAAATAAAAAAACTATTAAACAAATAAAAACAATAAAAATATAAATAAATTTTTTATTTTTCATACTATCACCATTAATATTATAACAGAATAATAGAAAAAATAAAAATCAATTTAGAAAATTAAAATTAAATTTTGAAATATAATTGTAAATAAAATGTAATAAATTACATAATCTTAGGGAAATAAACGATTTGTGAAAAATGGGAAAAATTGTGTATTGATAATGTATGTACAAGTAGAGTAGAATAATAAATGGATATATATATGCAAAAAAATATAAATAAGAAAGGAGCGCTTAGTTATTAAAATATTGAAAAAGGTTACTAGTGTAATTCTAAATATAATTATATTTGTTGAAGTTATTTTGATAATAATTTTTATTGGACCAAATTTATTTGGATTAAAAACGTTTGTTGTAACAAGTGGTAGTATGGAACCATTATATCCAGTAGGTTCATTAATATATGTAAAAAAAGTAAAACCAGAAGAAATAAACGTAAATGATGCAATTACTTTTTATATAAAAGATACAGATATAATTGCAACACATCAAGTATATGAAATTGATGAGGAGAATAAGCAACTTAGAACACAAGGAATAAACAATAAAGATGAAAATGGAGAAGTAATTCATGATGCAGAAGCAGTAAACTTTTCATCTGTAATTGGAAAACCAATATTTTGCATTAAATACTTAGGATATATTAATAGATTAATAACAAGCACGCCAGGAATTTATTTTGTTTTTTTTGCAACAATCATCATTATTTTAATTAATTATATCTTAGAAAAGAGGATGGAGGTAGAGTAATATGAAACACGGAAAAAGGGAAAAGCAAAGCAACCAGAAGACAATATTTGCTATAGCCTTATTGCTAATATCAGTAGTTTTAGTAGTAAGTGGAACAATAGCATGGTTAACAAAAACAAGTTCTGTTTCAAATATATTCACAGTAGGTAGCTTTGAAAATCCATCGACTTCACCTACAAATCCAGAAACACCAATATCTATTGATGGAAATATCTACGAACCAAGTTGGAACAAAGAAGAAGAACATAAATTAATTCCAGCTGCAACATTTGAAAAAGATCCATATGTCGGAATTGGTGCAGGAAGTGAAGACGCAGCAGTTTACGTGTATGTTGAAAATAGTTTCTCAAATAAAGTTTATTTTACAATAAATGCAGGTTGGGAAGCAGTAGAAGCAACAGAAGGATTTAAAGAAGGTACATATACAAGTGGATTATTTAAATATACAGAAGGTTTAAAAAATGCTGCTGATAGTGATGTTTGGACAAGCCAGCCACTATTTAGTGAAGTTGTTACTGATGAAACTGCAACTGCAGAAGATTTTACAGTAAGAGATTCTGGAGAACTTGAAATTAAAGTATCAAGTTTCTTACATCAAACAAAAGATAGTGATGGAACAGAAATACCAGAAGAAACAATAGAACAAGCAGCAAAAGATGCATTTGGTATTTAGAAGGTAAAAAATATGAGCAAAAAAGAAAAAATAGTTATTTTGCTTTTAGTAATAATTGCATTTTTTATATTTGTCGTAAGCACTATTGCATTTAGGATTTATGATAAAACCGCTAATAATGTAATAACTTTTGGCAATATAAAAATGCAATTATTACAAACTACTCTAAACAAAAATAATGATGAAATAGATGTAAATGATGATGAAAATTTTGATATAACTCATAATTCTACAGTGAGTAGAAGAATAAAAGTTAAAAATTTAGGGAAACAAGAATTCTTTTTAAGAATTTCATTGAAAATGATAGGAACAGATGAAAATAATAAAGAATTTAATGCTGATGATTTTGTTATATACGATTTAAACACGAAAGATTGGATATATAAAGATGGATGGTATTATTATAAAAATGTAGTAAAAGAAAATGAAACAACAAGTAATCTGATAACAAAAATAGATTTTGATATTAATAAAATCACATCTCTTTATCCTAAAAGTAAATTTAAATTTGATGTAGAAGCTCAAGCTGTCCAAGCTCAAAATAATGCAAGTAATGTATTAGATGTTAGTGGATGGCCAAAAAATTAAGAATGATAGTGTGAAAAGTTTTATGGAAAACAAGGATAAAACAAAAACGCATTAAAAACTTATAAAAAATAGTACATTGAA
>CALXFI010000050.1 GCA_944387535.1 uncultured Clostridia bacterium
AAATACCAAACTTCTTAAACGGATGAAAGAATTTCATCCTCGAAGCCAACTACCTTTAGGTGGTTGGTAGTTCACTTGTAATATACCCTTGTAATTAAAACTATTAATGTAGTTAAAATAGTTCTAAAAATTTAAAATTAATTAAAATAAAAATAATAAATTCACAAAATGTTTACATTAAGGCTACTTTATAGTTACTTTTAGTATCTATAATAAATACAACTTAAGAAATCTAAGTAATCTTAAGTTGGCTTTATAAAAGCATAGAAAACATCCCCTTTTATTTTCAAAGAGAACTACAAAAAAGTAGTTCTTATTTTTGTTAAGAATTAAATTACTTAATTGATAACAATGACTAATTGTGATAATATTAAGAAGATGAATATAATATTTGGAGGAACAAAAAATGTGGGTTTTATATGCTTTTGGATCAGCATTTTTTGCTGGAATAACAGCAATACTTGCCAAAATAGGAATTAAAAATATAGATTCAAATTTAGCAACAGCAATTAGAACAATTGTAATACTAATATTTTCATGGTTAATGGTATTTATAGTAGGTTCTTTTAATACAATATCTGAACTTTCAACAAAAACAATTATATTTTTGATATTATCAGGATTAGCAACAGGATTATCTTGGTTGTGTTATTTTAAAGCATTACAAATTGGAAATGTTAATAAAGTAACGCCAATAGATAAATCAAGTACAATCTTAACCATGATTTTAGCCATGATTTTTTTAGGAGAGAAGATAACATTACTAAAAGTAATATCAATTATATTAATTGGTATAGGAACATATTTGATGATAGAGAAAAAAGAGGATAATAAACAGACAAAAGATAATAAGTGGCTAATATTTGCGTTTGGATCGGCAATATTTGCAAGTTTAACATCAATTTTGGGAAAGGTAGGAATAGAAGGTGTTGAATCAAATTTAGGAACAGCAATAAGAACAATAGTAGTATTGATAATGGCTTGGATAGTAGTTTTTGTAACTAAAAAACAAGGAGAAATAAAAAGTATAGATAAGAAGAGTTGGAAATTCTTATTATTATCAGGATTAACAACAGGATTATCTTGGCTATGTTACTATAAAGCTTTACAAGATGGAGAGGCAAGTATCGTAGTACCAATAGATAAATTAAGTATAGTGATAACAATAATATTTTCTTACATTGTCTTAAAAGAAAAATTAAACAAAAAATCTATAATTGGTTTAATAGGGATTGTTACAGGAACACTGTTATTATTAGTATAAAAATATACTTTTAATAAATTTACAAAATGTTTACATTAAGGTAACTTTATAGTTACTTTTAGTATCTATAATAAATACAACTTAAGAAATCTAATTAATCTTAAGTTAGCTTTATAAAAGCATAGAAAACATCCCCTTTTATTTTCAAAGAGAACTACAAAAAAGTAGTTCTCATTTTTTTGTTTTCAATAATTTAATAATTGATAATAAACTTTACTTGTGATAGTATAAATACAAATAGTAAATTATATAGGAGATAACCATGAAACGTATATGTATAATTGGTGGTAGTGGAACAGGAAAAACTACACTTGCAAAAAACTTAGGAAAACAACTAAGTTTACCTGTTTACTATATTGATGGAATTCACCATTTAAAAAATTGGGAAATACGTAATAAAGATGAGAGAGATAAAATTATTCTAGAAAAAGCAGATGAAGATAAATGGATTATAGATGGAACTTATCATTCAACACTAAAACAACGTTTAGAAAAAGCGGATTGTGTAATTTATTTAGATTATTCCACTATGGTACAAATAAAGGGTATTTTAGGAAGATTTATAAAAAATCACGGAAAGGAAAAAGAAGAAATACCAGGTTGTAAGGAAAAAATGAGCCTAGAGTTTTTCTGGTGGGTAGTTAATTGGAGAAAGAATAAAAGGCAAACAATTATTGAGAATTTACAAGGGATAGAAAGTAGTAAAATCCATATTTTTAAAACAAGGAAACAACTTAATAAATGGTATGAAAGTCAATTTAATAGGAAAATAGAGTGTTAAAATTGTTTGATATTGTTTGATATGAAGGTTAAATTTGAGAAAATATGAAAAATATGGTATAATATATGTATATATTGATAAAAGCGGTTTTAGTCTTACATAAGAGAAGGAGGGGATTGTTATGAAGAAAGTGTTAAAAGTTTTAGGAATAATTTTAGCTATATTAATAGTTTTAGTAGCTATATATTATGTAGTAATACATTTTGATGGTTTCTTAAATAAAGATAACCCAATGACAAGAGAGGAAGTTGTAGAGTTATTAGAAAAGGGAAAAGAATATCCTAATTATTATTATTCATCAGAAGATAGCTGGATTTTCGGAGATATCGATGATGGTAAAACAGAAATATACATAAAAGATAATGTTGTAAGAGTCGTAGTTGATGGAGAAGTTCATAGTTGGACAGATTATAATAATAATGAAAATATTATAATAGTTGGAGAGCATGATGGTAAAAATTATGCGGGAGTAAGTAATTTAGATAACTTTGAAGAAAATGATGAGAGTCAAAGAGGTTTTGATTATTCACTTATTGCAGATGAAGAGACATTTAATACTGATTTTAAATATTTAGGAGAAAAACAAATAGATGGTAGAGATACAATAATTGTAAAAGTATGGAACAAAGATTGGGTTAGTATAGATTCAACTAAATTCTATATTGATAAAGAAACAGGATTAATAATGAGAAGAATAGATTACAGTGCATTAGGATTTATAAAAATAGATTGCAATAGAAATGTAAAAATGGATGTTGTTACCGACGAAGATGTTGCAAGACCAGATCTAGAAGGTTATGAGATATTATCTTAAGAAAATATGATAAAGTAGAAGGTTAGCTATGCTAATCTTCTTTTTGGTTGATTGATAATTTCTATTGTTTGTGATAGCATAAAAGAAAAAATGAAAAGGATAGAGGTAAAAGTGATAAAAGAACTTGAGATAGAAGGTAAAGTTGTAAGTGTGTATAGTAAAGAGAATTGTTTTGGCGAATTACCAGTAGTTATACTACATACTTATGGAAATGAAGGAAAGGAAGTTTTTGAAAAATGTATAGAAATTGGTTGTGAGAATTTTATATTAGTTTCAATATCTAATTTAGATTGGAATAATGATATGAGCCCTTGGTTTGCTCTAAAGTTAAATGAATATGGAGAGGATTTTTTAGGAAAAGCAGATGAATATATAGAAGTTTTCTTAAATATGATTATTCCAAGTGTAGAAAAATATTTGGAAGATGAGTTAGAGATTAGTGTAAAATATTATGGAATTGCTGGTTATTCTTTAGCAGGGTTATTTGCTGTTTATTCAGGATATAAAACAGAAATGTTTAAAAGAATAGCATCTGCATCAGGTTCTTTTTGGTTTCCTAAATTTATGGATTTTGTAAAAGAAAATAAAATATCTTCAAATATAGAAAAAATATATTTTTCTTTAGGAAATAAAGAAAGTAAAGTTAGAAATGAGGTTATGAAAACTGTTGAAGAAAATATAAAAGAGATAGAAAGAATATATAATTCTCAAGGAATTAAAACAATTTATGAAGAAAATCAAGGAAATCATTTTAAAGATGGTACTTTAAGAATGGCAAAAGGAATAAAATGGATATTAGAATAAGTAGTCTAATATAGTTAGAGTGCTGAAAGTAAGAGCCTTTAGTCTCTTACTTATTTTTAATGTAAGTAACATTTGACATTTTTTGATATCTATATTAAGATATTAAAGGAAATTTTTAAGAAAATAATATAAGAAATGGAGAATAAGATTATGAGAGAAGTTTTAGAAGTAACAGATTTAAAAGATATGTTAAATAAAACAGGAAAATTATATGGTGATAGACCAGGATATAAAATAAAGGTAGGAGAAGGAAAATACAAAACATATACACATAAAGAAATAAGAGATATGATTAATTACTTAGGAACAGCTTTAATTAGTTTAGGACTAAAAGGTAAAAGAATAGCTGTTATTGGTGAAAATAGATATGAATGGGAACTTGCATATTTATCAGTAGTATGTGGTACAGGAGTAATAGTTCCATTAGATAGATCACTTCCAGATAATGAATTAGAAGAACTAATTGAAAGATCAGAGGTTGAAGCAATATTCTATTCTAAAAAGTATGAAGAAACAATAAAAACAATAAGATTTAGTGAAAAGAATAAATTAAAACATCTAATATCTATGGATACAGACGTTCATGATGAGGGAATTTATTCAGAAAAAGAATTAATAGAAAAAGGAAAAGAATTAGTAGAAGCAGGAAATAGAGAATTTATAGATGCAAAAATAGATCCAGATGCAATGAATATAATGTTATTTACATCTGGAACAACATCTAAATCAAAGGTAGTAGCACTTTCACATAAGAATTTAGTATCAAATGTAATGGATTCAGCAAGTGTTATATATTTAGATTCTACTGATAGAGTATTATCATTTTTACCATTACATCATGTTTTTGAATGTACTGTTGGAATGCTTCTTACATTATATTGTGGAGCAGAAAGAGCATTCTGTGATGGTATAAGACATATTGTAGAAAACTTAAATGAATACCAAATAACATTTACATCATTTGTACCAGCAATATATGAATCTATGTATAAAACTATTATGAAAAATCTTGAAAAACAAGGAAAACTAGAAGTTGTTAAAAAACTTATGGTAGAAAATAGAAATAAAACAATGGAAGAAAAGAAAGAAATATTTAAAGATATTCATAATATATTTGGTGGAAATATAAAAGAGTATATTAGTGGTGCAGCAGCATTAGATCCAGAAGTAGAAAATGCATTTAGAGATTGGGGAATTAACTTATGCCAAGGATATGGATTAACAGAAACTTCTCCAGTAATAGGTGTTGAAACAAACGAAAACTTTAGAGTTGGTTCAATTGGAAAGTCACTTCCACACGTTCAAGCAAGAATTGATGATGCAAATGATGAAGGAATGGGAGAACTTGTTGTTAAAGGACCAAATGTTATGCTAGGTTACTATGGTAATGAAGAAGCAACGAAAGAAGTAATGGAAGAAGATGGTTGGTTCCATACAGGAGACTTAGCAAAAATAGATGAAGATGGTTATATATTTATTTGTGGAAGAAAGAAAAGCGTAATAGTTCTAAAAAATGGTAAAAACATATTCCCAGAAGAAATGGAAGCATTAGTAAATAAAATAGAAGGTGTAAAAGAATCATTTATTTTTGGAAAACAACAATCCGATGATAAAGAAGATATTAAGATAAATGTAAAAATTATATTTGATAGAGATGTTATGAAAGAAGCTTATAAAGCAGAAACAGACGAAGAAATTCGTAAAGTCCTATCAGATAAAATTAAAGAAATAAATAAGATTATGCCAAAATATAAAGCTATAAGAGGAATGCTAATTTCAGAAGAACCATTAATTAAAACAACTACAAGTAAAATAAAAAGACAAGCAAATTTGGAAGTAATAGAAAAATCAAGTAAATAAAAATATTAAATAAAAGTGGATTAGTTATATTTATAGCTAGTCCTTTTTTTATTACAAAAATGTAAGTAAAATGAAATATAAATCGATGGTAAGAGGTTTTAGAGTTAAGTATAATAAGTGTAAATAATAATTAGAGGTGATTGTATGGAAAGTATAAAAGAAAAATTACCAATGGTAATAGCAGTTGTTGTGGCAATAGGAATTTTAGCTTTAGCATATTATTTTATGTTTATACATCAAGAGGCTTATTATACACAAATAGATAATGAAAAAATAGAACAAATATCTACAAGTGATGATATGAAATATGAATATACTTTAACTGCTTATAATAGTAATGGTAAAGAAAAAGAAGTAAAGTTTAAAACAAGTAGAGAGTTAAGAGAAGATGCTTACTTAGAATTAGATGTAATGAAAGGTAGGGGAGTTGTAGATTGGAGAGAAGTTCAGTATCAAGAACTTCCAGAAAAAGTTCAAGAAAATTACTAGTGCTAATTGTAGTGGATACATTTAGCAGACCCCTTTATTCAATGGAAAATTGTTCTTGCTTTGGGAACGATTTTCTTTTTGTTTCTTTATAAAGTAAGTTTTCATAACATATAATAGGAGGGGTTATTATGTGTTGTGGATATAATAAAGTAATTATAAGTATTTGTATTGCTTTAGTATTACTTTTAATAGCTATTTTTGTGATAGTTATTGTTGTTAATGATAACAATATGTCAATGCCAAATATATTGGTTGCAATAGCAAGACCTGGAGATAATACTACAGTTGGAACAACAGCGATTAAATTTAGTGAAAATAATATAGTAGAAGGGACAGCGATTTCACATACAGAAGGTAGTGATGAAATAAATATAAATGAAACAGGAATATATCAAGTATCATATCAATTGTTTGGAGTTCAAGATGTAACAGGAACATTTAATTTTAATGCAGTTTTACTAGTAAATAATATGCCTTTAAATGATACTTTTAACCAATCACCAGTAATTAGAAATAGTACAAGTAATAGAATGACACTAACTAGTACAGTGATATTAAGACTAAATGCAGGAGATGTTTTAAAATTAGAAGGAGTTTCAATTGAGGATATTAGATATGATAATGCAAGAATAGACATAGAAAAAATAGGCTAAATAAAAAGGTAGAAAATTCATTTTTTCTACCTTTGTTTTAACTATTTTCATTAATTTTTTCTCTGTAATTATTTCCCCAGATAACCATTGAATCTAATATTAGTTTTAAACTAAGACCGGTATCAGTTAAAGAATATTCAACTCTTGGAGGAACTTCTGGATAAACTTTTCTTTTAACAAGGCCAGAAGCTTCCATTTCACGAAGTTTTGTAGTTAAAACTTTTTGAGTAATATTAGTTAAAGATTTTTTTAATTCACCAAATCTTTTAGTACCTGTAAGTAAATCTCTAATAATTAAAATCTTCCATTTATCGCCAATAAGTCCAACAGTTAATTCAACAGGACAAGCAGGTAATTCTTTATTTTGTTTTTTATTCATAATAATCAACTCCAATAAAATTATAACAGAAAAATGCTAATGTGTAAAGAATATAATATAGTTTTAACAATAAAAGTGTAAAATGGATACTTTGTATTCTATATTATATTAGTATAAAATAAAAACTTTAAAATTTTTTGTTTTCTGTATTTCAAGTAAAATGAATAAAAGTGTCTTATAGGAAACTATATTACAAAAAAGTGCCTACTTTACAAAAGATAAAATCGCTTGTAAAATAATTAAAGAAGTAAAATAATAGGAGTATTAGCTTATGGAAAATTTAGATTATTTAATAAAGTATTTGTTAAAAGAAAATAAAGAAGTAAATGTAGAAAAAATTCCAGAAGATATAGTATCTAAAAAAAGATTATATAGGTCTTTATGTAACATAAGAGATGTAAAACCAATATCTGAAGAATATTTAAAGGTTGAAAATAAATATTTACAAAGTGAATTGAAAAATAAGAAAATAACAGATGTAAGAGATATAGATGTTTTAGGAAAGAATTTCCCTAAAAATAAAATATGTTTATGGCAAGGAGATATTACAACTTTAAAAATAGAAGCAATTGTAAATGCTGCAAATTCAGGAGGTGTAGGTTGCTTTATTCCTTGTCACAATTGTATTGATAATATCATTAATTCTGCAAGTGGCGTTAGCTTAAGAATTGAGTGTGGCAAAATCATGGAACAAATAGGTGTGCTAGAAACAGGAAAAGCTTTCATTACAAAAGGATATAATTTGCCATCAGAACATGTAATACATACTGTTGGACCTATTATTTATGATTTTGTAACTGAAGAAAAGGAAAAAGATTTAGCTAAATGCTATATCAATTCTTTAAAACTAGCAAAAGAAAATAATATTAGAACAATTGCTTTCCCTTGTATTTCAACAGGAGAATTTCATTTTCCAAAAGACTTAGCAAGTGAAATAGCAATAAAAAGTGTTAAAGAATTTTTGAGTAAAAATAGAGATTGTTTTGATAAAGTTGTATTTAATGTATTTACAGATGAGGACTATGAAATTTATAAAGAAAATCTAAAGGAAGGGTAGAAATGGAAGAGTATAATAAAAGAATATTAGAAGTAAAGAATTTAATAAATAAAGCAGATTATATATTAATAGGTGCAGGAGCAGGTTTGTCTACAGCAGCAGGGTTAGATTATTCTGGAAAAAGATTTGAGGATAATTTTGGTGAATTTATAGAAAAATACCACTTTACTGATATGTATACAGCAGGTTTTTATGATTTTAATACAGAAGAAGAAAAATGGGCTTTTTGGGCTAAGCATATGTATTTAAATGATATTGGGATTGGGGCAACTAAATTATATAAAGATGTATTAAATTTAGTTAAAGATAAAAAATATTTTGTTATTACAACAAATGTTGATGACCAATTTTATAAAGCGGGATTTGATAAAGAAAAAGTATTTGCAATGCAAGGTAGTCTTAAATATATTCAATGTAGTAAGGCATGTCATAATAAATTGTATGATGCGACAGATTTAGTAAAAGAAATGATCAACAAAACTAAAGATTGTAAAATACCAACAGAGCTTGTGCCAGTATGCCCTGTGTGTGGTGAAAAAATGGAAGTTAATGTAAGAATAGATGCGAATTTTGTTCAAGATGAAAATTGGTATAAACAAGATAAAAGATACGGAGAATTTTTAGATAAATCACAAGATAAGAATTTGTTATTACTAGAAATAGGGGTTGGATTTAATACTCCTGGAATAATAAGATTTCCATTTGAGCAAATGGTGTATAATAATGTAAATACGCATTTGGTTAGAATTAATAAAGACTATGCTTTTGCAAGCAAAGAGATAGAAGATAAAACAATTTTATTTAATGAAGATACAAATAAGATAGTAGAGGATTTAAAAGAAATTTAAAATTTTAAATTGAAACTTAAAGAATAGGAAAGATTATTAGCTAATTTTAATTTTTCCTATTTTAATATTAATTGACAAAAGAACAAAAGTTTGATAAGATATACAAAATTATATGAGTTTTATAGGAGGTATTAGTTTGGATAATATCAATGATAAATTAATAGGAGATGAAAATAATATTATTTTTTATCAGACGAAAAAGATAATGTTAATGTTGAGGTTATTTTAAAAGATGAAGATGTTTGGTTAAATGTAAATGCAATAGCAAAATTATTTGAAGTACAAAGACCAGCAATATATAAACATATTTCTAATATTTTTAATGAGGGAGAATTGGAAGAAAATTCAGTATGTTCCATTTTGGAATATACTGCATCTGATAATAAAAAATACAAAACGAAATACTATAATCTAGATATGATTATATCAATTGGTTTTAGGATTAATTCAAAGAAGGCAATTAAATTCAGAACATGGGCAAATAAAGTTATTAAAGAATATATGGTTAAAGGATTTGCTTTAGATGATTATAGATTTATAAATGGAAATAGATTTGATACTAGATATTTTGACGAGTTATTAGAACGTATAAAAACAATTAGAGTAAGTGAAAGAATGGCTTATCAAAAAATAATGGATTTGTTTATAGCAACAGCAGTTGATTATGATAAAAATTCAGAAGAAGCATATACATTTTTTAAGATAGTGCAAAATAATTACATTATGCAATAACAGGAAAAACTGCTGCGGAATTAATTTTTGAAAGAGCAAATGCGAATAAAGAACATATGGGATTAACTTCTTGGAAGAATTCTCCAGATGGATTAATCTATAAATATGATGTTACTATTGCTAAAAACTATTTACAAAAAGAAGAATTAGAAAAATTAAATGATTTAACAAACTTATTTTTAGATGTAGCAGAGACAGAAGCTAAAGAACAAAAAACAATGACAATGAATAACTGGATAGAAGTAGCAGATGATTTATTAAAATACAGAAAAAAAGAAATATTAAAAGATGCAGGAAAAGTATCACATAAACAGGCAGTAGAAAAAGCAAATAGTGAATATGAAAAATTTAGAGTAAAACAAGATGCTGAATATATTTCAAGCATGGATAAAATGTTAGATAAATATTTAAAGGAAAATAAATAATAAGAAGGAAGAAAGCGATGATAATAAATACAGGATGTAGAACAGATATACCAGCATTTTATTCAAAATGGTTAATAAATAGAATAAGGGAAGGATATGTAATGGTAAGAAATCCATATAATCCATCTCAAGTAACAAAATATAGTCTAAGTCCAGATGTGGTAGACTGTTTAGCTTTTTGTACTAAAAATCCAGAACCTATTTTAAAATATTTAGATGAACTAGATATTTATAGGCAGTTTTGGTTTGTTACAATTACACCTTATGGAAAAGATATAGAGCCAAATGTACCAGATAAAGAAAAAGTAATAGACAGTTTTAAGAAGCTATCAAAACATGTAGGAATAGACTCTATTTTCTGGAGATATGATCCAATCTTTATAAATGATGAATTTACAGTTTCTAAACATATAGCAAGTTTTAAAAAGTTTGCTAAAAGTTTAAATGGATATACTAAAGGCTGTACTATTAGTTTTTTAGATTTATATGAAAAGGTAAAAAGAAATGCACCTGATATTAAACCGCCATCAAAAGAAGAACAAATAGAAATTGCAAAAGCTTTTGTGAAAATCGGGAAAGAAAATGGCATGGTAATCCATGGTTGCTCAGAAGGGACATTTTTATCAAAATATGGAGTTGATTGCAAAGGTTGTATGAGCAAAGAACTTGTAGAAAAAAGTATAGGAGAAAGTTTAAAGCCTCCTAAAAGAAAAAATATTAGAGAAGGTTGTAATTGCTTAATGGGAAATGATATTGGAGCTTATGATAGCTGTGGACATTTATGTAAGTATTGCTATGCAAATAGTAATAAAGCTTTAGTTAGAGAAAATATGAAAAGACATATAGAAACATCTCCATTTTTAATAGGAAAGGAAGAGATAGGAGATAAGATAACAGAAGCGAAACAAAAATCATGGATAATAGATAATAGACAAATAAGTTTTATATAAATAAAAGTGTTTGTAATATAATAAATTAAGTGATAATATATAAGTGTAAATTTTTGTTGATAGTGTGAAAAGTTTTATGGAAAACAAGGATAAAACAAAAACGCATTAAAAACTTATAAAAAATAGTACATTGA
>CALXFI010000051.1 GCA_944387535.1 uncultured Clostridia bacterium
TAAAAATTCATTTGGTACTTTTTGTACCGCTTAGGTTTTTCTCTAAAGGATTTTTGTTTATTTTTCAATGTACTTTTATGTTCCCTTTTTTGCTTGGAACGTTTTGCATTATACTATACCTTTTTTATTTTGTCAACACTTTTTCGACAAATTTTTCAAAAACTTTTTTACCCTGTTTTTGGGCAAAATAAAAAACTAGTAATTGCTGCTTTTTATTCTATTCATTAAGTTGTTTTTTATTACTAATTCTTACGTTTTTTCTTCTTATTTTTTTGTCTGTTGCTAGGTACTTTTTTATAATAACACCTTTGAAGACAAAAGTCAATAGATTTTTTGAAATTTTTTAAGGATTTTTCTTCCTTTTTTGTGTTATTTTTTAAGGTGTTACTTAACGTACATTTATAATAACATTTTTAACTTTTTATGTCAATATCTTTTCGACATTTTTTTAAACTTTTTTTATATTTCTACCAATATGATATCATCACCAATACATTTAACCTTTTGCCATGGTATTACAATGTTATTATTTTGTGTAAAAAGATTAATTATTTTATTACTTCCAGGAACAATAATATGAGTTATAGTTCCTGTTTCTAAATCTGCGCATACATCTTGAACATATCCTAATCTTTTTCCATCTGTTATATTTATTACTTCTTTATGTTTAAAATCTAATCCCTTATCCCCCATTTAAGACCTCCTATTAGATTTTATTCTCCTTATATTATATATATGAAAGAAAAAACAAAATAGTCAAAGAAAAAACTTTGACTATTTATAAAATCTTTTTATATGTTCAATTGCACTTTTTTCTAATCTTGATACCTGCGCTTGTGAAATGCCTATTTCATCTGCAACCTCCATTTGAGTTCTACCATCAAAGAACCTCTTTGTAACTATAACTCTTTCCTTTTCATTAAGTTTATTTAGTGCTCCTTCTATTGTCATCTTCTCTGTCCATAATTCATCCGTATTTTTGTTGTCTTTTATTTGATCTATAATGTAGATATTTTCTGCTCCATCATTATATATAGGTTCTTGCAATGATACAGGATCCTGAATTGCATCCAGACAAAAACCTATTTCTTCTCTTTCAACTCCAAGTTCTTTTGCAATTTCTTCTACTTTTGGTTCTTTTCCATGTTCCTTTGTATATCTTTCTTTAAATTGAATTACCTTGTAAGCCAAATCTCTTACTGACCTGCTTACTCTTATACTATTATTATCTCTTAAATATCTTTTTACCTCTCCTATAATCATTGGTACTGCATAAGTACTAAACTGTACATTTTGACTTAAGTCAAAATTATCAATTGCTTTTATTAATCCAACACAACCAACCTGAAATAAATCATCTGCTGTTTCTCCTCTTCCATAAAACCTTTGTATAACACTTAATACTAATCTTAAATTTCCATTTATAAACTTTGTTCTTGCTTCTTCATCTCCTGCTTTTATTTTTACGAATAGTTCTTCTTTTTCTTCTTTACTTAGTAATGGTAATTTGGATGTGTTTACACCGCATATTTCTACCTTGTTATTTAACAAAAGAAAAACCTCCTTTGAAACTACTTAATTTAAGTATTTCCAAATTTGGTTTTTTTATGCGCTGTTTTTTGACCCCGTCCTAAAAAACAGCATTTGCTTTATCCTATTTTACTTGATATTTCCTTTTTCATTTTATTAATAATCTTTTTTTCTAATCTTGATATGTAACTTTGTGAAATTCCGAAGTTCATCTGCAACTTCTTTTTGTGTTTTTTCTTCTCCTGTTTTAAATCCAAATCTCATTTCCATTATATTTTTTTCTCTATCATTTAATTTAGAAATAGAACTTTTAAGCAATGCCTTATCCACTTCATCTTCTAAGTTTCTAGAAGTTACATCAGGTTCTGTTCCTAGTATATCTGATAATAAAAGTTCATTACCGTCTCTATCTTTATTTAATGGTTCATCTATTGATACTTCTCCTTTTGTTCTATTATTTTTCCTTAAAAACATTAGTATTTCATTTTCTATGCATCTTGATGCATATGTTGCAAGTTTTATTTTTTTATCTGAATTAAATGTATTTACTCCTTTCATTAATCCTATTGTTCCTATTGATATTAAGTCTTCTATTCCTATTCCTGTATTTTCAAACTTCTTTGCTATATAAACAACTAACCTTAAGTTTCTTTCTACTAACACTTGTCTTGCTTCTAAATTATCCTCTTCTGATAATTTTCTTATATATTCTTCTTCTTCCTCTGGTGGTAATGGTGGTGGAAGTGTTTGACTTCCTGCTATGTAAAATATAGGTAAATATTCTATTTCGTTATCTTCATTTAAGTATCTTGCACAAACTGTATTTATTTTATGTTTTAAAAATTCTAGAATTTTCATTTTATCAGCTCCTTTTGCCAAATGTTTCTTAAACAAATTCCATCCCCATAAGAGCCCTATATTCTCCTTTTTTCGTAAGAGATTTATCATATATTCCAAGTATTACATTTTCTTTTACTTCTACTTGTTCTTCTTTTATTATTTTTAAATATTCTGGTTTTATTCCTATTAACATTCCATTTTGTTTTCCAAGTGATGAAAATGGAATTAATTTTAATTTTGAAACATATTTGTTTTTAGTCTCTTCTGGTATTTTTTCAAAATCACCTCCTATTATATCCTCCAGATGATTTAATATTTCTTTAGGCATGACATCATATAAAAGTGAACGTTCTATGACCACTACAGGTGTGTTCGTTATTGGTTCTTTTAACATATTACCTGTATCTATTAAGGCTTCTGTTTGTATTATTTTATTATTTAGTTTTACCTCTATCTTATAAATCATGTCTTTTTTTGTCATCTTACTTTTTATAATTTTAAATGCTGCTATTATTACAACAAAAGCTACTATTGCCGCTAGCATTACTGTTTTTAATGGATATGTACCTAAAAACAATCCATTTTTCATTAAGATGTCTTGAGGTTTTACTATATAAATTAGAGCAAATGCTGCTCCTCCAAATACAAATGAAGTCAAATAGAAAAATAGTAATTCTTTACACATTTTTTTAACAGATTGTGGATTATATGCAATATACACAATAATTACTGACAGTATTATCTTTAATATAAAGCTTGAATAGATTTTTAAAAATCCCGTATATGCTACTATTGTATATATCGCTCCAAGTAATCCACCAAGTATTAATCTTATATGCTTTATTTTTACTTTTAAGATTAACCCTGTTGCAAGTAGAATTATGTAATTCATTATTAAATTTTCCATTAACACTACATCAACATAAATGGTCATATCATCACCTGCTAAAACATATTCTACTCCTTTTATTTTAAAAAATCTGTCTTTTCTTATGTGCGAAAAAAAGAAATAATCGAGCATGTTCGATTATTTCCTTTATAAAATATTTTTATTTGTTTTTATATTATTTTATTTTACTGATTTTTTATCCTTACTTTTAATTTTTGTTTCTATTTTTTCTTAAGAAAGCAGGTATATCTAAATCATTTTGTGATGAACTTGGTTCATGGCTTGATGGTATTGAATTTATTTTTTTCTCCCATGTTTTAGATGCCATATTATCTACTCCAATACTTGAAATTGGTTCATTTTTTTCAAATCCTGTTGCAATTACTGTTATTTGGATTTCATCTCCCATTGATTCATCTGTTACTGTACCAAATATAATATTTGCTTCAGGGTCAACACTGCGTTGAACAAGTTCTGCTGCTGTGTTTACTTCATGTAATCCTAAGTTATCTCCACCTGTAATATTAATGATAACACCTTTGGCTCCTTCAATTGATGTTTCTAGTAAAGGACTTTGTATAGCTTCTTTTGCTGCATCTTCTGCTCTATTTTCTCCAGATGCTCTACCAACACCCATATGCGCCATACCTTGATTTAACATTATTGTTTTAACATCTGCAAAGTCTAGGTTTACTAAACCTGGAATAGCAATTAAGTCTGAGATACCTTGTACACCTTGTCTCAATACATCATCAGCCATTTTAAAAGCTTCTATTATTGATGTTTTACGATCTACTATTTGTAATAGTTTATCATTTGGAATTACTACTAATGTATCTACTTTTCCTTTTAAACTTTCAATTCCACGTTCTGCTTGTGATAATCTTTTCTTTCCTTCAAATGTAAATGGTTTAGTTACAACACCTATTGTTAATATTCCCATTTCTTTAGCAGCTTGTGCTACAACTGGTGCAGCTCCTGTTCCTGTTCCTCCACCCATTCCGGCAGTTACAAAAACCATATCTGCTCCTCTTAATACTTCTGCAACTTCTGATTTACTTTCTTCAGCTGCTTGAGCTCCAACATCTGGGTTTGCTCCTGCACCTAAACCACGAGTGATTTTTTCTCCTATTTGAATTTTTGTTTTAGCTTTAGATACTTGCAATGCTTGTCTATCTGTATTAACAGCAATAAAGTCTACTCCTTTTATTTCTGCTTCAATCATTCTGTTTACAGCATTGTTTCCAGCTCCTCCTACTCCTATAACTTTAATAGTAGCAGTTCCATCCATCATTGTCACATTATTGTTCTCATCGTTATTGTATTCCATCATTTAGTTTTTCCTCCCTTTCTTATTTCAACCTTTTTTACAAGTTATTCCCCTTTTTATTAATTGCTAAATGAGTTATAATATTTATTTAAAAATTAATACCTAAAATTATGAATAGAAAAATTCTTTTATTTTTTCTAATACATTTTTTATAAAACTTTCATTATTTTGTGTATCTATACTACTAGATACTGTTTTTGCAAATGGTCTTGCAGCAATATAGCGTACTAATGCGTAGCTTGTCCTATATGCTGGTTTTACTGTGCTTATCGCTCTTCCTGTTGAGATTTTTACAGGTATATTTAAATTTATTTTTCCAGCTACATCACTTTTATTGATGTTTACTATACCTTGTCCTGTTAATATTACATTGTTTATTTTTTGTTTTAAGCCATGATTTGTTATATCTTTATTTATAATTGAAAATATTTCTTCTATTCTTGCTTCTATAATCTCTATTAATTCTGAACTTTTTATTATTTTATTTCTTGTATTATCTTTGCAGGTATTTAAAATAATATCATTGTCATTATCAATAAAAGATTTCAAAGCTAGTCCATATTGTCTTTTTAATTTATCCGCTTCTTCTTCAGAGATATTAAGTACTAAAGCTATATCATTTGTAATATTATCTCCTCCTAACGGAATAGAATTGGTATATAAAAAGGTGGATCCTTCAAACACACCAATATCAGTATTTCCTGCTCCAATATCTAATAGCATAATATTGTCATGTAATTCATTAGTGTCCAAAATTAAATTTCTTTCAGCTAATGTTATTGGAACAATTCCATCTATTTCAAGTCCTGCTTTTTTAAATATGTTATGTAATTGTCTTACATAATCTTTTTCTGCAAGTATAACTTGTGCACTAATTGTAAAGCTAGCACTCAAGCTTCCTACTGGATCACTTACTACTGTTCCATTTTCTAATGTTATTTTATCTGGTACGACATCTATCAATGTTTTTCCATCTGGAATTTCTATATCCTTTACTTGCATTATTGCATTTTGGACATCTCTTACAGATATCCCTGCATATTTGTCCTTAGCCTCTTTTGTTATACTATTTTGTACTATTGTTGCATATTTTCCTGGAATTGTTACATAGGCAGAATTTATTTTTAGGTTAGTCTCATCTTCAGCATCTTTAATAGTTTTTGCAAGGCTTAAAATTATTTCATCTTCATTTATTATTTTCCCCTTCTTTAGTCCATTACATTTATATGAGGTGTTGCATATAATTTCTATTTGTCCAAAGTTGTTTACTTCACCTACAACGGTGCAAACCTTACTTGTCCCTATGTCAACGCCCACTATGATATCTCCTATTGCCAAGTTAATTCCTCCATTTTTTAGTATAAATTTCTTAAGTGTATATATATTACATTTTTTTAAAAAAGTCAATAGAATTTGTTATATTTTTGTAATATTTTTGTAACACGTTTGTAACAATGTCTATACACTAGTTCTCTTCTGCTTTTACTTTAATATTTTCTTCTTTTTTGCTTTTTTTATTTTTCATTTCTTCAAATTTCTTTGACCATTTATCCACATAATATCTTCTTATAATTGCTAAATTTACAAACATTCTTCCAACAAATACGACAATTGCTGCTAAATAGATATCAACATTTAACCTTTGTCCTAATATTGTTAGTAAAATTGCTAAGATAGCATTTCCAAAGAATCCTGTAACAAATATTTTTAAATCAAAATTTTTATTTATTACTGATGTAATTCCTCCAAATACAGAGTCTAAAGCTGCAACTACTGCAATTGCTAAATAACTTGAATATGTATATGAAATCATTGGTGCATTCATACCAATCAAAGCTCCTAATATACATCCGGATTAGTATTGCTATAAAAATCATCTTTTTTCCCTCCTAATTTTTATTTTTTATTCCATATATTTTGTTGTTATTTCTCCATTATATTTTGAAATAGTTATATTATTTTCTTTTTGAATTGTAACATCTTGTTCTTTTTTCTTCATATCATCAACAACACCACCATTGCCAGTTAAAGAACTTTCCAAATATGATGGATCTCCTATTGCCTTTATCCTATATGGTGCCAAAATTCTTTCTCCATTAACTCTTATAACTCCTGCTGCTTCTATATAGACTATATCGCTCATATTTATTACTCTTTCATCATTTATAGATATCGCTTCTGCTCCTGCAAGTTTTAATGCATTTACAATTAGTAATAAATCATCTGCTGTTATGTTTTCTACTTCTTCATTATCTGTTTCGTTTATATTTATTATGATACCTTCTCCTTCTACATCTGTTTTCCCTAAAGACATATTTATTTGTTCTAGTTCTGAATCCATTAAATTATTTGTTTCTTCATTTGATTCTTTGTTATTTTTATATTCTTCTATTTTGTTCAAAGTATCTTCATATTGCTGATTTACTTCGTCATATCTTGTTTTCCAGTTTGCAAGTTCTGTACTTAGCTCTGACTCTCTCATATTTTCTATTGAAGTAATGTCTGCTTGATTTACTATTTTAAATTGCATTGTCATAACTAACACTAAAGCAAAACATGCAATTCCTGCTGTGATTATCATCGTTATTTTACCTTTTTTCATTTTCTTCTTCATGTAACTCCTCCTTTCTAGTCTACTGATTTAGCATACTGGTATGTAATTGTTCCTGTATATTTTGGTATTGTTATATTATTAGATTTTTCTAATTTAACTTCTATACTATAATCTTTTAATAAAGCTAAATATCCACCTGGTCTATCTAATGCTGCTAATTGTTCTGGAAGTCCTATGGCTTTTATTTCAAATGGTGCTCCTACTTTTTCACCATTTATATCTATTATATTTCCTCCGCAAATTATTCCTGTTGTAGGAATTATTCTTTGGTCGTTTATTGATATTGCTTCTGCTCCTGCATTTTTTAGTTCATTTATTACACTTAAAACATCTGTATCATGAACTAATAACATACTAGGATCTAAACTACTACTTGCATCTTTTTTACTATCTCCTAAAGTTACAATTACTCCAGAACCTGTTACTTCTGTTAAACCTAATATTTTATTTCCTTCAGTTATTTCTTTTTCTTTTTCTTGCAATTCAGTATCATTTTGAGTTGCACTTTCTCTTTCTTTTTCTAGCTCTGCTTCTGCATCAGCTAAGTCTTTTACTTTATTGTCATATCTTTCTTTATATCTTAATACCTCTGCTCTTAAATTGTTTTCTTCATAATTATTACTAACTGCTGAATTTGTTCCTTCTACCGTTCTCATCTGTATACATATTCCAGCAGTTAATGCAAAGCACATAACTCCTAATACTATTGCAACCACTCTTTTATTTTGCATAATATCACCTCTTATACTTTTTCTCTAAAATATGGATGAAACTTATTATTTAAGTCTCCATCTACAAATATTTCACCTTCTTTTCCTTTTTCTTGTTCTACTATAGCTTGTACATATAACATCTTATTACTTAAGTTGCTTCCGTCACCTAAGTATACCGTTTTTTTCTCATCATTTAGATATATACTATATTCATTTTTATCACTAATGTCAATAGTTGTGACTTGTCCGTCTAAACCAGCTTCTTTTGTTGCCTTCATTATTCTTATTACTTGTTCTAATCTTCCTAAATCCTCATTATTTAATCTATTACCTGGTACTATATCATTTTCACTTGTCGTCGCTCCTTGTATTACAGGCATACCTTTACTATCGTCTGAAATTTCTAATATATAACCTTGTGTATCTATATAAGCATATTTTCCCATATAATCTATATTATATGTTGCAACTCTTTCTGTAACACTTATTTCTACTATGCTTGGAAATCTTCTATGTACTTCCACACTTTCTACATATGGATTTTCTTTTATATTATTTATTACATCTCCTTTATAAAATTTAAATATATTATCTCCAGCTTTTAAACCTGACAAACTAATAATTGTATCACTAGGTATTGTAATATTATTTACTACATTTATGGTTGTTACGTTAAAAATTGGTGAAGTTAATGCAAAAACAATTCCTCCGGTTATTATCCCTACTAATAAAAATAACTTTACAAAAAATTTAATTCTCTTTATTCTTTTTCTTCTTTTCTTTTCTTGTCTTGTTATTTTTCTTCTTCTTTCTTCATCTTTTTTTATTTTATTTTTATTAGTCATATTAATTGCTACATCTGTATCTAAATCAAAATCCTCTTCATTTTTTATCTTATTTTTTTGATTGATTCTTTTTTCTCTTTCTTTTTGCTTTTTTCTTCTAAGTCCTTCTTCAATTTCTTCTTTATTTTCTTCTTGATTTATATAATATGGATTTATTTCTTTAGCTTTTTTTGACAATTTTAAGTCCTCCTTTTGGACAAGTTCTTATTTAATTAAGGGCTTTTAGCCCTTAACCATTTCAATATCTAATCCTAAATTTTGAAGCTTTGTTATAAAATTTTCATAACCTCTTAATATATATTCTATATTATCTATATTTGTAATTCCTTTTGCTACACTTCCAGCTAAGACTAGAGCAGCTCCTCCCCTTAAATCTGTTGCTTTTACATTTGCTCCATAAAGCTTTTTTACTCCTTTTACTACTGCTGTTTTTCCTTCTATTGTTATTTTAGCTCCCATTCTTATTAATTCTTGCACATATTTATAACGATTTTCAAATATATTTTCTACTACTACTGATGTTCCTTTAACAGTTGTAAGTAATGTTACAAAAATTGATTGCATATCTGTTGGGAAACCTGGATATGGCATTGTTTTTAAATCTACTGCTTTTAACTTTTTAGGTGTTTTTATTTCTATTTGATTTTTTTCTACTTTTAAACTACAACCCATTTCTTCTAATTTATCAATAACAGGTGTTATATGATTTGCATCTGCATTTTTTATCAACATATTAGAACGATTAATTGCTGCTAAACATAGAAATGTTCCTGTTTCTATTCTATCCGGCATTACATTATAGCTTACGTCCTTTAATTGTTTTACTCCCTCTATTTCTATATGGCTAGAACCAGCGCCTTTTACTTTTGCTCCCATTCTATTTAAGAAATTTTGCAAATCAATTATTTCAGGTTCCCTTGCTGCATTATTAATTATTGTTTTTCCTTCTGCTAAACAGCTCGTAAGTATAGCATTTTCAGTAGCTCCGTACGCTTGGAAAATCTAAATCAATTTTTTCCCCCATTATTTTATCACAAAAGCACTCAATATTTCCATAGTTTTTACTAATATTTATTCCTAATTTTTCAAAAGCTTTTAAATGTAACTCAATTGGTCTTGTTCCTATATCACATCCTCCTGGATATGAAAATATTGCTTTCCTATGTTTTCCAAGTAGTCCTCCCACTAAAATAACAGATGAACGCATTTGTCTCATTAATTCTTCTTGTATCTCAAATTTATTTATTTTACTTGTATCTATTATAACTTTATTCTTCTTCTTTTCTACAGTTCCTCCTAAACTTTTTAATATTTCAAACATCATCTCTGTATCATGAATTTTAGGAACATTATATAATGTACTTTTTCCTCCATTTAATATGCATGCTGCAATTATTGGTAGTGATGCATTTTTAGAACCTGATATATCAACAATTCCTTCTAGCTTCTTTCCACCTTTTATTATGTATTTAGACATTTTTCTACCACCTTTCACTTTATTTTGTTATATATTATGTTTTGTCTACGTAAAAAGTGAATTTATATATTATTTACAAAAAATTTTCAAAAATAAAAGGGGCTAGAATTCTAGTCCCTCAGATTGTTGACAAAGTATATAAAAATATTTTGTCAGCAATTTTTTTATTTTTAATTTTATAAATTTTTTATAATA
>CALXFI010000052.1 GCA_944387535.1 uncultured Clostridia bacterium
ATGAAGGGAGTTTTGTCTAGTACATAGCTAAAGCCTATGTTACTACCGGCATAGCCGGAAGATTATTTACATTAAAAAGAGGAATTTATTTTTCCTCTTTTACTAACTCAAAATCTATTTCTCTTAATTCTTTACTTGCACGAATTACTCTTATACGTATTTTGTCTCCTATTTTATAAGTCTTGTTTGTAAGTTCTCCTACTAATATTTTTCTTTCTTCATTATAGATAAAATATTCATCACCAAGACTTTCAAATCTAATTAGTCCTTCAATTGTATTTTCAAGTTCTGCAAAAACACCAAATGATGTTATTGAAGAAATTATTGCATCATATTCTTCTCCTATCTTAGATTCCATAAATTCAGCCATCTTCATTTTTAAAGCTTCTCTTTCTACTTCTGTAGCAACTTTTTCTCTTTCAGAAGACTTAATACTTCTATCTTCTGCTTGTTTCTTTAATACATTATATTCTTCTTCATCTATTACATAGTTATTTTCTAGATATTTAGAAATTACTCTGTGTATAAATAAATCAGGATATCTTCTAATTGGAGAAGTAAAATGACAATAATATTTACTTGCTATTCCAAAATGTCCTTTGTTCTCTGCCTCATATCTTGCAAGTTTTAAAGTCCTTAATATTAATGTTGATATTACTCTTTCTTCTTCTTTTCCTTTTATTTCATCCAATATTTTAGCAAATTCTTTCGGATAAATATTATCTTTAGATGCTTTAATTTTTAAACCATAGTTATATAAAAATTTATTTAACTCTTTTATCTTTTCTAAATCCGGTTCTTCATGTACACGATAAATAAAAGGTGCATCTAGCCAATAGAATTTTTCTGCAACTGTTTCATTTGCTGTTAGCATAAATTGTTCTATTATTTCATTTGCAAATGTTGTCTCATATTTTCCTACATTAACAACTTTTCCATCAATATCTAGCTCTATTTTAGTTTCTGGTATATCTAAATTTAAATATCCATTTTCTAATCTTTTATTCTTTAAAATATGAGCTAATTCTTCCATTAATTTAAAATCATCTATATATGGCTTATATCTTTCTAAAACTTTTTCATCTTCTCCATCTAATATTTTTTGAACATTTGTATAACTCATTCTTTCTGTTACACAAATAATTCCTTTACAAATATCAGAAGAAACAACATTTCCTTTATTATCAATTTCCATTATACAAGATAAAGTAAATCTATCTTCTCCCGCATTTAAACTACAAATACCATTTGATAGTTCTCTTGGAAGCATTGGAATAACTCTGCCTAACATATAAATACTTGTCCCTCTTATTAAAGCTTCATTATCTAAAAGGCTATTTTCTTTTACATAGTAGCTTACATCTGCAATGTGAACTTCTAATTTATAATTACCATTTTGGAGCTTTTCTACTCTTACTGCATCATCTAAGTCTTTTGCATCTTCTCCATCTATTGTAAAAATTACTTCATCTCTAAAATCTCTTCTATTCGGAATATCTTTTTTATCTACTTTGTCGCCACATTTTTTAGCTTCTTCTACCACTACTTCTGGAAACTTTGCAGGAAGCTGATGCTCTTTTATTATTGATAACATATCAACTCCTGCTTCATTTACATTTCCTAAAACTTCTATTATTTTTCCTTCTGCTTTCTTTCCTTTTTCAGGATATTTTGTTATTTTAACTAACACTTTGTGGTTATTTCTTGCTTTTCCAAAATTCTTTTTTGAAATAAATATATCTGTTCCAAAATTTTTATCATCTGGTATTACAAATCCAAAGTTTTTATTATATTGAAATGTACCAACTACTGTATCCTTTTCATGCTTTAATATTCTTACTATTTTTCCTTCTGCTCTTTTTATTTTATTTTCTTCATCTGTTATTTCTATTAATACATGATCTCCATTTAAAGCATTTAATGAGTTTTCTTTTGCTATATAAATTTCATCTTCTCTATCTTCTAGTCTTACAAATCCAAATCCTTTTTGATTTTTTCTATAATATCCATCATAATAAGTCTTTTCACTTATTTTATAACGATTTTTTCTATTTTTTTCTATCTTTAATTCTAGCTCTAGTTTTCCTATTACCTCTAGAAATTCATGATATTCATTTTTTGGTACCCTCATAAGCATTGCTATTTCTTTTGCTTTCATCGGGACATAATCATCATCACTCATAAAATCTAAAATCTTCTGTTCTTGGGTCTCCATTTAACTATTCATTCCTTCTTTCTTAAATGTTGTTTTTTAGGACGGGGTCAAAAAACAGCACTTTTTTTGCTGTTTTTTGACCCCGTCCTAAAAAACAGCTAAACTACTAAAAATGGGGCTTGTTTTCTTGAAAACCGCCCCTTATTTTTATGCCATATACAAAATTCCTAAAACTATTGTAAGTACTGCAAATACAATTGATAAAATAACTGTCCATCTTTTTTGTTTCCCTTCTTTTGTTCTACCTTTATTTTTTTCATAGAAGTTATTAGTTGATGAACCTGTTATTGTAGATGATAATCCTGCATCATCTTTTGATTGTATTAATGTTAATATTATTAGTATTAACGCTACTATTAAATATATTACTACTAATATCCATTTTGCTACTTCCATTTTATTGTTCCTCCTAACGGTCTTCTCTATAATTACTTAGGTATTGTAACATATTTTTTCTAAAAATGCAAATATTTCCATATAAGTTTTGAAATTTTATTTAAAAATTTCCTATTTTTCTAAAATTTATTTATAATTTTCTTCCTAAAACGTATATTTCTATATTATTTTCCAAATTCCTATTTTTTTAGGTTCACATACAAACTCCATTTTTTCATCCTTAGTTGGATGCTTAAAACTTATTTTATATGCCCATAATGCTATTTGTTTATTTTTTCCTTTACTTCCATACCTCTGGTCTCCATAAATACTATGACCGATATTTGAAAGTTGTACTCTTATTTGATGATGTCTTCCTGTATGTAAATTTATTTTTAATAAACTTAAGTCATTTTTTTTATCATACTTTATTACTTCATAATCTAGTTTTGCAAGCTTAGCATCTTTTTTATCTTTACTTACCACATAACTTGTATTTGTTTTTTTATCTTTATATAAGTAATTTTCTAAAGTTCCTTTTTCTTTTTCTAATTTTCCATCTACTATTGTTAGATATTCTTTTTTAAAAGTTTTTTCTCTTACTTGATTGCCTAATCTTGATGCTGCTTTTGAAGTTTTTGCAAATACCATTACTCCGCCTACTGGTCTATCTAGTCTATGTACTAAACCTAAATAAACATTACCAGGCTTATTATATTTTTCTTTTATATATTCTTTTATTAATGTCATCATACTAACATCACCTGTGCTATCTTCTTGTGTAGGTACATTTGGTATTTTTTCTACTACGATTATATGATTATCTTCATAAATTACTTTTAGTTTCATCTCTATTTCTCCCATCTAGCATATATTCCACAAGGCAGTACAAGTTTTGAATTTTCCATTGGCAAGCCTATTTCCCCGCATTCTTGTTTTCCTTTATACTTTTTTCCAACTGTAAGGCCTATTATATTATTTAATACCGTACTTGATATTCCAGTTGTATATGAATTTATTAAAAAGAATAGTGGATCTTCTGATAATACTTTTGTACATAATTCTACTAAGTCATATATATTATTCTCAAATTGCCATACTTCTCCTTTTGTTCCTCTTCCATATGATGGTGGATCCATTATTATTGCATCATATTTATTTCCACGTCTTATTTCTCTATTTACAAATTTTACTACATCATCTACTATATATCTAACTGGTCTATTTTCCAATCCTGATGATATCACATTTTCTTTTGCCCAAGTTGTCATACCTTTTGAACTATCCACATGACAAACAGATGCTCCTGCTGATAAACAAGCTACTGTTGCTCCTCCAGTATAAGCAAATAAATTTAATACTTTTACTTCTCTTTTTGTTCTTTGCTTTTCTTGTTTTATTTTATTTATCATCCAATCCCAATTAACTGCTTGTTCTGGAAATAATCCTGTATGTTTAAAGCCCATTGGTTTTATATTAAAGGTTAAATTTTTATAATGTACTTGCCATACTTTTGGCATTTTCTTATTAAACTCCCATGAACCTCCACCTGTTTTACTTCTATGATATGTTGCATTTATTTCATTCCACTTTTTTGGAAAGCTCTTACTTTTCCAAATTATTTGTGGGTCTGGTCTAGATAAAACCACATCTCCCCATCTTTCTAGTTTTTGTCCATCTGCCATATCTAATATTTTATATTCTTTCCACTCATTTGCAAGTTTCATTTTTTACTATTCCCCCTAGCTTAGAATAGTAATATTTTACCATATTTTTATATATTTTGCAAAATTTTTAAAAAGCTATATATCATTGTTACATTTAAAACAGAAAATAATATAGCTGTAATTACTATAGTTGTAAAAAATTTATGTTTTCTAATTTTTCTAATTAATCTTCCCCTCAATTTTGGTTTCTTTAATTCTAACTTGTCCAATCTTGTGTTATATACAACCTCATACCATTTTTCTTTAACGTTCTCCATAATATCCCCCTTACATATATTATTTATATATGTATATTCACAAGATTCTTTTTTATTCTTGTTTTTTGAATTTTATTTATATCTTCTACTAAGTATCTTTAAAACACTTTCTTCTACAATTCATCAAAATATTGATTTTATAGCCATTTTATGCTATAATTAAAGTATTGAAGGGGTTTCCTTCAAAGAAGCCAAACATACTATAAATGTAACAAGGAGGACCCTATGAAGAAAGTTATTGCAACGTTACTAATTTGTATTGTTTTTGGTTTTTTGATTATTTTGGGCTATGCCATCTTTTTAAATGCTGATGGCATTACGGAAGCCTTTTTAAGCTTCCCACTTCCATATCTGTTCTGGTTCATTCTGGGCATCTTGGTCGGCGGAGTTTTTGCACCTTTTATCTATAAACGCATTAGACTCTTTGCAGAATCCAGAAATCACTCAGACGAAATGGACCTCGAATAGAGAATAAGCCCAAAAATGGCGTAGTTATTTGCTACGCCATTTTCCTTTTATATATTCTTATAATTCTTTTATTTTCTTTGCTAAATTTTCTGTAATTCCTTTAACAGAAGTTAATTCTTCAATGCTCGCCTCTTTCATTTTCTTAATACTTCCAAAATGTTTTAATAAAGCTTTTTTCTTTACTTCTCCTATTCCTTCTATATCATCTAACTCTGACCTTGTCATTTCTTTATCACGTAATTTTCTATGATAAGTAATTGCTGTATCATGTACTGTATCTTGGAATTTTGTTATCAAATTCATTAGATTCTGTGATATTTTTAATTCATTTCTATCCTCATCCATTAAAGCTCTTGTTTGATGTTTATCATTTTTTACCATACCAAATACAGGTATATTTAAATTATATTTTGCAATTGCTTTTTTTACTGCTCTTATTTGAGTTATTCCTCCATCTGCAAATATAACATCTGGAAGTTCTCCAAATCCTCCTTTTGGATTATCTATTGAGTGTTTTAATCTTCTTGTTATTACTTCTTCCATACATTTTGGGTCATCTTGTCCATATACAGTTTTTATTTTAAATCTTCTAGACAAGTTTTTCTTAATAACTCCATCCATCATTACACACATACCAGCTACCATATATTCTCCTGATATATTAGATATATCATATGTTTCTATCTTTCTTGGCAATTTATCCATTTTTAAAACTTCTTTTAGCTCTAATAAAATTTCACTTTTATCTTTTTCTTTATTTTCTAGTGTTACCTTTGCGTTATTTTCTGCCATCTCAACAAAACGAAGCTTTTCACCTTTTTTAGGAGTTTTTATTTCCACTTTTTTTCCTAATTCTGTGGATAACCACCCTTCAATTGCAGCTTTATCTTCTATTTCTTCTCTTATCATTATTTTACTTGGTATATTTGGATTATCTAAATAATATTGTTTAATAAATCCTGATAAGATTTCCTTATCATCCATATCTTTTAAATCTTGATAGAAGTAATGTTCTCTTCCTATCATTTTGCTTCCTCTAACAAAGAATATTTCTATACACACTTGAAGTTCTGATTTTGCAATTCCTATTACATCTATACTATTTTCTGATATATTAGATACTTTTTGTTTTTCTGAAACTCTTTCTATTGCTGTTATTCTGTCTCTTATCAATGCTGCTTTTTCATAATCAAGTTTCTCTGATGCTTCTTTCATTTCTTGCTTTAATTCTTTTATAACTTTATCTATTTTTCCATCTAAAAGATCTATTATCTCTTTTATTTGTTTTCCATATTCTTCTTTACTAACATATCCAACACAAGGTGCTAAACATCTTCCTATATGATAATTTAAACATGGTCTTGTTCTTTCTTTTAATGTTCTACACTGACGTATTTTATATTTTCCTTTAATAAAGTCTATCATTTCTTTTGCGCTTCCAGGATTAGCATATGGTCCAAAATATTTTGAGCCATCATTAACTACTCTTCTGGTTATAAAAACTCCTGGGAAATCACTTTTCATATCAATCTTAATATACGGATATGTCTTATCATCTTTAAGTAAGACATTAAATTTAGGTCTATTTTTCTTTATTAAATTACATTCCAATATTAATGCTTCTGCCTCATTATCTACTACTATATACTCAAAATGATCAATTAAACTTACCATCTTTTTTATTCTTTCTGTTTTATTAGTCTTCCTAAAATATTGTCTTACCCTATTTTTTAATGATACAGCTTTTCCAACATATATTATATTATCATCTTTATCTCTCATTACATACACACCAGGTTTTCCTGGTAGCTTTTTTAACTCTTCTTCTATATTAAACATATAATTACCTCAAAAATAAATTTACTAACATAAATATTATAACATGTTTTTTACACATTTTCTAGCCTATTTAGCACTTCTTAATCGCTAAAAAACCCTACCTAATTTTTTAATAATTTAAGTAGAGTTCTTTGATTTATAAACTATCTAAACACTTTTTTATAAACACTTCCATATTTGTCTTTTTTGATTTTTCAAACTTTTCTAGTAAATTTTTTACTTGTTCTATATCTGTTTCTCCTTTATTTGTTGGAAACAAATTTCTATATATTTTTCCCTTTTCTCTGTCATTTGGTAGTTTATCTATTAATTTTAAATCAAGTAACACCTCATCTAAATTTTCTTTATTCCAGACAGGTACAATGTATGGACTTAACCAATGATTTTTAAACATTTCTCCCGAAATATATTTTTGTTTTCTTTCTTCATTTGTATCGTCTAAATCCATTATTGGCATTATAGAAAAATTTTTAAAATTTCCATTTTCTTCTTCTACTATATATTTTTTAGTAAATGCTCTTTTATTTTTAAATATATTGTTTCCTAATACTGTTTTTAAACCATCTATTTGAATACTTGTTTTTCCATTACTTTCTGCATATATTTCTATAGGTAAGTGTAAATTACTTTTTATATGCTCTGATAATAATAGTTCACTTTTTCCGTGAACTATTACGACTCCTTTACAATAATTAGTTTTCCTCATCATTGGTAGTTTCCTCATATTTTTCTAAATCTTGTAGAGCATATTTAATTTCTTCAAAATCTATATAATCTGTAGTTGGAATTCCACCAAATATCCCTTTTAAATATAAATCACGAGCATTATTATTCTTTTGTACTTTTATTTCATAATCTTTTATAGAATTTATAGTTTTATTTCCTTCATAATCAGTAGATAATATATAGATATATTCTTTTGGTAATATTTCTAACAGTAAAGTATTATGTGTTGTTATAATTAATTGTCCTGTGATTTCATCTTTTATTGACATTATAATATTTTTCATAAGTAAATCATGTATTCCATTATCTATTTCATCTATAATTACTGTTTCTCCAAGTAATGCCCCTATTAATGTATCAAATTCGTTTAGTATCCTTTTAGTTCCTTCTGACTCTTTTTTATATGATATCTCTTTTATTTTTCCTCCTATTATTTTATAAAAATATAATTTATAATAAATCTTGTCTTCTTTTTCTTCTAATTTATATTTTACTTCTTTTATGTCTGCATATCCTTGTGTAAAAAATATATTTAACACATTTTCATATTTGTTTAATTCTTCTATGTTTTCTTTTTCTATATAACCTTCTTTTATATTACCAAAATTTCTTTGCCTTATAAAGTTATATGGTATAATCCTTGATATACCATTATCAACATGTACACTCATACACATTATTTCATTTATTACTAGAAAAATATTATTTGATATACTATTGTTAATATATTCTCTATTTTTTTCTTCCATTTCAAAGGTTAATAATGATAGAAATGAATATTTGCCCCAATATTTATCAATTATATCTATTAGTTCTTCGTTATATTTTATATTATTAAATATACTTTTATTTAAATTCTTTTCGATTAAATTTTCTTTTTTATTTATTTGAAATAGAAATGCCCTTTGCTTATCTGCCGTATAGTATAGTTTTTCTTCTATTATTTCATTAGTAAATTTTATAAAATAGTAACCTTCCTTATCATTTATTTTAAAACCATATTCAATTTCAGTTGGCTCTTTTTCTTCTATAGTTCTATATTGTTCTAAATTTAATGATAAGTGAAATATATTATTAAATTCTTTAGAATATTTTTCTTCCAATCTTCCTTGTAATTCTATTATTTCTTTTGGTAATGTTCTCATGGCTATATCTTTTCCTCTAGCCATTACTGACTCCTGAAAAAATTTAAATAATTCTACTATATTAGTCTTTCCACTTCCATTTTCTCCATATATAGCAATAAATCTATTTGTTTTTGATTTTGTTTTATTAAAATTTATATCAATATCTTTTAATGATTTAAAATTTTTTGCCTTAACATAAGTAAACATTTAATCACCTACTTTTTATTATTATATTATTTTTGTATCATTTTATTCAATTCTACACTATTTTCTTTGACAAGTCAACGTGTTTTAATACAAAATGTATAAAAAATATTAAACTTTCATTTCAATAAAACACTAAAAAAGAAATAAGCAAATTAAAACTTATCTCTTATTAAAATACATTATTAAATTTTCTATTGTTTCCTTATCTTTCTTATCTAATTTATCATACCCTGCTAATTTATATTCTAAGGTTTTATTTTCTTTTACTTTTAAGTACTTACTAAAAATTTGATTTAAACCTATTCCAAACAAATTACAAATTCTAATTAATATCTCATAGGATGGCTTTACTCTATCTTGTTCTATATCACTTATATGTCTTACAGAAACTTCTACAGCCTCTGCTAGTTTTTCTTGTGTATATCCATTACTTTTTCTTATATCTTGTATAACTTTTCCAATCTTTACATTACTTTCTTTCTTCATTTACACCACCTATTTACTTTTTTATTTATATTATCAAAAAATTAGTTTAGTATAAACGAACTATTTTTGTACTTTATAGTAATATATTTCAAAGATTTTCTAAATATTTATTTAACAACTTGTCTAATATCTTCCTTTGTTTTCTTACTTCTTCATCCTTTCCCTCTTTTATTAATGCCATTAATATCTCTAATTCTCTTTCTATTTCTTTTTCTAATTCCATTTATACCACCTCATCTTTAGTGTAAACTTTTTTCTTTTTTTTTATTCATTTTACCATTTATTATTCATAAGGCAAATTTTATTTTAAAGTAAAAACGTCTATATTTTTCTATTTTCACTCTTTTTCCTATAATTTAATAATTTTTTCTTACTTTTTCAAATATAGAATATTTTCTAAATTTTTATCAACTATTTTCACTAAAACAATTTCTATAGATAAATATGTATTTATTTTAGATATTATTTTATATCTATTGTAAGCGATTAATGTAATGACGTAGAAAAATAAATTAAGTAGTTAAAACAATATTAAACCTCACAACCTATTTATT
>CALXFI010000053.1 GCA_944387535.1 uncultured Clostridia bacterium
TTGAACCGCCGTATGCCGAACGGCACGTACTGGTGGTGTGAGAGGGAAAAATTAATTTAAATTTTCCCTACTCGATTTCTTGAGAATAAATTATAAATGTGATAAAATGGAAAAAATAAAAAATGGGAGAGACAAAAATGAAAATATTAATTATTTGTAGTAAAGCTTTTTACAAAGATATAGAACCAATAAAACAAAAATTGGAAGAAATGGGACATATCGTTGAATTACCAAATTCTTATTATGATGAAAATGTAGAGGAGAAAGCTTGGAAATTAGGAAGTAAAGCTCATGCAGAGTTTAAAGAAAAAATGTTTAAGATGAGTAAAGAAAGAATAGGAAAGATGGATGCAGTTTTGACTTTGAATTTTGATAAAAATGGTAAGAAGAACTATATAGGAGGAGCAACATTTTTAGAATTATATGAGACATTTATTCAAAATAAAAAAATCTATTTATATAATGATATTCCAGAAGGGATGTTATATGATGAAATATCAGGATTTTCACCAATTGTAATAAATGGAGATTTAAGTCTTATAAAATAATAATTACATATATTTAAAATAAAGAAAAGAGGGAAAAGGATAATGATTGATTTACATATGCATACAAAATATTCAGATGGAAGTGATAGTTGTACTGAAATATTAAAAAGAGTTCAAGAAAGGAATTTGAGTACTATATCAATTACAGATCACAATACTGCACTTTCATATGAAGAATTAGAAAATATAAAAATACAAGATTTTTATAAAGGAAAAATAATACCTGGAATTGAATTAAATACAAAAGTATTAAATATTCCAATTGAAATACTTGGTTATGGAATAGATTATAAGAAAATGAACGAACTAGTAAAAAGTGTATATATACCAGCAGAAAAAAGAAATAAAATAGAAGTAGAAAGATTATATAATAAATGTATAAAAGCTGGAATAATTTTAGAGGAAAACTGCCTAGAAAACTATGATCCAAATGGTTTTGCTTCTAAATTTATACATAATGAAATAATAAAAAATGATGAGAATAAGAAGTTTATTTCAGAAGAAGCATGGAATGATGTAAAAGTGTTTTATAGAGCTTATATGTCTAATCCGGAATGTATTTTATATGTAGAAATGGATGATTTTGTTCCAGATTTTGATACAGCAGCAAATTTAGTAAGAGAAGCTGGAGGGCTAGTATTTTTACCCCATATCTTTGAATATAGGGAGAATTCTGAAAGAATTTTAAAATTTATATTAGAAAATTATAAAATAGATGGGATAGAATGTTATTATACGACTTTTTCTAAAGAGCAAACAAATATGCTATTAGAAATATGTAAAGAGAGAAATTTATATAAATCTGGTGGAAGTGATTACCACGGAAAAAATAAACCAGGTGTAGATGTAGGAGTTGGTAAAGGAAATTTAAAAATAGATAATACAGTAATAGATGATTGGAAAGAAAAAGTAAAATATTTTTAATAGAATAAATAACAAAAAATAGGACAAAAACATCAAATTTTATTGACATAATACCAAAAAAGTGTTATATAATACATTATATCTATTATTTTAATTGTCCTATGTATAGGACAATGCGGACAAGAAAGGAAAAAAGTATGGCTAAATGGATTGTTGTTAGTGGATTAGACGGTTCTGGTAAGACTACTCTTGTAGATAATCTGGAAAGGTGGATGAAGGAAAACGGTAAGCGGGTTAAGCGTAGTAGGCTGCCCTATGATGAGTATTTGGTAAAAACCTTACTCAATGTTTCTGATGATCCATATACAGACAGGATGCTGTTTGCTTTAGACAATCGCATTTTTGCAGAGCACTTTAGGAAGTGGCAAGATTCCCAGGATTATGACATAATACTTACACAAAGAGGCTTCTTGGATAGCTTTGTTCATGGAGCAGTGCAAGGGTATAGCTATTCTTGGGTTGCAGATCTCAATCAAATTCAAACTCTTCCAAAATGTGATGTGATTATTCACATGGTGGCAGAAGCTGAAACGGCATATTGCCGAATAAAAGATGATCCTGATGCAGATAAGTTTGAATACTTAACATATATTAGGCGTCAGGAGACTGAAACTAGAAAAGCATATCGTGAACTGAAGAAAGGAAATGCTGATTTAGAACATTTTGAAAATGCCATAAACGTATATGTGGATACTACTCAGATGACAACTGAAGAAGTGTTTGAATTTATTAAAAAGTACTTGATGGATCTTGAAGTGTTGTAAAATTTAAAAGTATTAGTCATTCTAGAGCTCCCAAACTTTATTAAGGTTTGGGAGCTTACCTATAAAATAAGAAAACGAAAAAATATAAATAAAAAGAAAATAAGAAAGAAGAGAAAATATGAATTTAGAAAAAATAAAAGATGCAAAAACAAAGAAAATAGGTAAGAAAATAGAATATTTCAAAGAAATAGAGTCAACACATTTATATGCAAAGACATTAGCGGAAAATGAAGACAATGACGGAAAGATTTTACTTGCAGAACTACAAACAGGAGGGATAGGAACAAAAGGAAGAAGCTGGTATACAGGTTATGGAAAAAACATAGCAGCAACTATAATATTATATCCGAAATGTAACATGGAAAAATTAGACAACTTAACAACAGAGATAGCAGAAAAAATAAAAGATGTTATTTATGAATTATATGGATATAAATTGGAAATAAAAAAACCAAATGATTTAATGTTTAATGGTAAAAAGATATGTGGAATATTAACAGAAGTCCATACACAAGGAGAGAAGATAAAATATTTGTTAATAAGTTTTGGATTTAATGTAAATGAAGATAGTTTTTCAGATGAAACAAAAGATATTGCAACATCACTGAAAAAAGAAACAGGAAAAGATTTTAATAGAGAAGAAATAATTATTAAGATAATAGAGAAATTAGAAGAAATAGAATTATAAAAGTTCTATTTCTTTTTTTACTTAATATAAATTAAATAAGAAAAAATAAATATTTAATTTTGGAGGGAAAGATGGAAACATATCAAGAAAGTAGTAAAGGAATAGTTAAGAATTTATTTAAAGGTATAGGAATAGCAATGCTATTTACTGTAGTTTGTTTACTAATTTTTTCTTTTATTTTAACATATACAAATATAAGTGAAAATACAATTACACCGGTAATAATAGTGGTTACCGCAATAAGTATATTAATAGGAAGTTCAATTGGAAATATAAATATCAAAAAGAATGGAATATTAAATGGAGCCTTAATAGGTGGAGGGTATATTTTAATATTATATTTAATTTCTAGCCTTTTAAATGTTAGATTTGGTCTTAATTTACAAAGTGCTATTATGATAGTGGTAGGTATTGTATTTGGAATATTAGGGGGAATAATTGGAGTAAATAAAAAATAGAAGTTACATCAAAAAGTGGAATTTTGTCGAATTTTGCGATGAAAAGTTTTATAATTTTTCAGAAAAGAGTTGACAATTCCATTTTTTGGAATTATAATGTATTTACATTTTCAAATTAATTCTATAATTTTTAATTTTAATTCTTGATTAAAAGAATAAGAGTTAATTCATTTTTTAGATTCGTTAAATTCTAAAAAAATCCAAAAAAGAAAATTTAATAAAAAGGAGGAGTGCTTTTGACAAGAAAGAAAAAAGTGTTAATTACTCTTGCTATTTTAACCATTGTCGTATTAGCTTTTATAGGTGGACAAGCTTATGCTAAATATGTAAGTGAAGTAAGAGGAGAAGGAGTAGCAGAAGTTGCAACATGGAGCTTTAAGGTTAATGGACAAAATGAGCAAGTGGAAGAAATAAACTTAGCATCTACATGTGATAACGAAACACTTGTAGGAAATAAAATTGCTCCAGGTACAAGTGGAAGTTTTAATATAATAGTAGATGCAACAGGTTCAGAAGTTGGTATTAACTATAATATTGCTTTTACAGAAGAAGAAAATAAACCACAAAATCTTAAATTTGAATATAATGATACAGAGTATAATTCAATTAAAGATTTAGGAAACGATTTATCAGGAACAATTAATGCAAATGATGAGGATAAAACAAGAACATTAAATGTAAAATGGAAATGGGATTATGAAACAGGAAGTAATCCTGGAGAAGTTACAACTAATGATTTGTTAGATACACAAGATGCACAAAGGATACAAAACTATACATTTGACGTAGTAGTTACAGGAACACAAGTGGAACCACAAAACTAAAGTCTAAATATGAAATTATAGAATAATGAAAATGAATAAAAAACCTTTGTATGAAGTGGGGAAGCTAAAATAGAGATTTTAATATTCCCCGCTTGTATGAATTATTAGGAGGAGAAATGAAAGAAAAATTAAAAAATAGAAAAAAAGAAATAACAATGGTATTTGTAATAGCGATAATATTAATATTCTTTTTCTCAGGGTTTAGTATGGGAAAAGGATTTAGTAGAAAAGACGTAAATGGGAATACTGAGATTGCAAAACCAATACTACAAGTAGAAAACGGAACTAATTTGGAAATTAATAATATAAACAATAAGGGTATATATGAATTTAAAGTAAAAAATTATAATGAACAAGGAGAAAAAACAGATGTAGATTTAGAATACTATATAGAAATATTAAATTATACAGGTAAAGAAAATAATGGAATAGAACTTAAATTATTAAAAAATGGCCAAGAAATAAAAATAAATGGAAATAAAACAGAAAAATTTGTATTAACAAAAGATGAAATGAAAGAAGATAATTATAAATTAGAAATTACATATGACAAGGATAAAAATACAAATATGCAAGATATTGTAAGACAATTGCAAATAAAAGTACACTCTGAGCAAAAGCAGGAGGTACTATGAAAGATTTAAAAGATAAAAGAAAGAAAATATTAGTTTTAATTCTAATTTTTATAATCATTTTGTGTGTATTATTTAAAATGGCACAAGCTAAAGATTTAAATTTCCAAGAAGATTTGATTTTCTTTAAATTATTTGGTATCGGAAATATACAAGAAAATAGTCAAGAAGAAAACTTTAATAAAGAAAACACTTATGAAGTTAAAGTAGTAAAAGGACAAAATAATTATCAGAAAGTAGATTTATTACAGTCAATAGATATGGAAACCTTAGTAAAAGAAAAAATAGCACCAGGAACAAAAGGAAGTTTTTATGTGTATTTAACTTCAAATGCTAATATGAATTATGAAATAGAAATAGTTGATAAAAATGAAAGTCCTAAAAATTTTAAATTTGAAATAAGTGAAAAACAAGGAAGAATAGAAAAAAACAAAATAAAAAAAGTAGAAGTTAATTGGGAATGGCCTTATGAATTAAGTAGCAAAGAAAATGTACAAGATACGAAAGATGGTAAAAATATAAGCGAATATGATTTTGAAATATGTACTATAGGAAAGTAAAATTGGGAGGTGAAGTTTTGAAAAAATTAACTGTTTTTTTATGTATATTTTTTACAATTAGTTTTTTATGTGTTAATAGTTATGCAAAATATGTAATAGAAAATATGAGTTTACTTGCAAATATAAATATAGATGGAAAAATTCCTAAAATAGAATTTTTAAGTGTAAATAATACTAATAAAAGTCACATAGATTATGCGAATAAAACACATACTATAACTATACAATTAGGAGTAAAGGAAAAAAACATTAAAGAAGATAATACAGAAGAAAGTATGAAATTTTTATTAGATGATACAGAATTTGTACCTGAAAGTAAGCAAATAAGTAAAAGAAAATCAGGAGAATATGTTTATTATACAATTACATTAACGGGAATATCTGGAAATGGAAGGCTAAAATTAAGAGTTCCAAAAGGGTCAGTTATAGATAATGCAAATCAAGTAAATGAAGAAGCGGTATTTGATACAGGAATTAATATAGATAATATAGCACCAGTTGTTAATTTTACACAAGAAGAAATAGGAGGCGGAATAGTAAATGCCAAAATTAAAGCAAATGAAAGAATAATAGAAGTAAATTCATGGAATATATCAGAAGGTTCTACAGCATTAAGAAAGAAATTTTCATGTAATGTTTTATATCCGTTTTCTGTAACAGATTTAGCAGGAAATAGTACTCAAATAGATGTAAAAATAGATAAGGCAACAAAAATAAAAATAAGATATGGCTCAATAAGTGAAGGAACAGTAAATAACTCACAGTTTGGAACAGGATTAAATGAAATTGTAGGTAAAGATGCAATTAAAGAAAATAGTGCGTTAAAAATAGAAGCTATTACAATGTATTGGGAAGGTTTAGATGATGACTTTATCCAAACAAAATGTTTTATAAATACTTATTGGGGTGCAGGAATACAAGGAGCTTGTTATACTTATGGAACTAGATATAATTATGGATATAATCCAAGTGAAAATGAGTATGCAACACTTGCAAATGGAAATAAAATAAATTTAGATGGCAAACTAACTTTATTATTAGGAGGTACAGGAATGAATAGAGAAGGAAATAGTGGAATAGGTGGTGAATCTATACCGAAAGAAATAGCAAATAAGCATCCTTTTGGAATATCAGCTTTAAGTATAAAATTAAGAGATGAATCAGAATATTCTATAGTATATCAAGCATGGATAGATGGAGTAGGATGGTTAGAACCAATGTCAGATGGTGAAGAAACTACATATAAACATGATAAACCAATAGGAGCATATAGGATGTCTTTAATTCCAAAAACAGAAAAAGAATATCTCATCGAGTCATGGAAAAAAGATGTCGGAACTAATAATATGAATTAATTTCACAAAAAATATTGATATTTTTTCCATTTTAAGATAAAATCTAGAAAGACTAATTTTGAAGGAGGGACGAAATTGGTTACCTTAAATGATGTTAGAAATAATGAAGAGGTAGAAGCTCTAATTCAAGGAGCGCAAAAACAATTAGATGGACTCCGGATATACCGAACATAGTCACAGACATATTTCAATTGTATCTAAAAGAGCAGGAGATATTTTGCAAGAGTTAGGATATCCAGAAAGAACAGTAGAACTAGCAAGAATTGCTGGCTATTTACATGATATAGGAAATTGTGTAAATAGGACAGACCATGCACATAGCGGTGCAATAATAGCTTATAACATTTTAAAAGACATGGGAATGGATGTAAAAGAAAGAACAGAAATAATGATGGCAATAGGAAATCATGATGAAAATACCGGAACGGCGGTAAGTGACATATCGGCAGCACTAATTCTAGCAGATAAATCAGATGTTCATAGAGATAGAGTAACAAATACTAATTTATCAACATTTGACATACATGATAGGGTAAATTATGCAGTAACAAATGCAGAACTAAAGATAGATAGTAAGGAAAGAAAAATATTACTTAATTTAACTATTGATACAAAGTTGTGTCCAGTTTTAGATTATTTTGAAATATTTATGGATAGAACTATGATGAGTAAATATGCAGCTAAATATTTAAAAATATGGTTTGAATTAGTAATAAATGGAACAAAATTATTATAGCTTTAAAGAAAAATGGAGGAAATATCATGAAGAAAGTAAAATTATTAACAATTATATTAGCAATTGTACTTGTTACAATGGTAGCATTTTTTGGAGTATATGTACCAGTACAAAATAGACTGGAAAACAAAGTAAAAGATTACGCATATGCAATGGATTTAAAAGGTGGAAGAAATATTAGATTAAAAGTAGATACTACTAATAAAACTACTATAAAAGATTCAGAAGGAAATGAAGTTACAGATGCAAGTGATTTATCTGATGAAGAATTAGCAGAAAAAGGTTATACAAAAGAAGAAACACCTTATAATTCACAAGAAGTATTAACTGAAGATAATTATAAAAAATCTAAAGAAATAATAGAAAAAAGATTAAAAGCTTTAGGTGTTGATAATTATGTTACAAAATTAGATGAAGAGACAGGAGATATTTTAATAGAAATACCTGAAAATGATAATACAGATAGTGTTGTAAGTAATCTTGGAACAACTGGAAAATTTGAAATAATAGATAGTGATACAGAAGAAGTTTTGATGGATAATAGTGATATAAAAACTGCAAGAGTTATGTATGGCTCTAATCGAACAGGAACTTCTTCAGGAACATCTGTATATTTAGACATAGAATTTAATAAAGATGGAGCAAATAAATTAGAAAATATAAGTAGCACTTATACAAATACAACAAATAGTACAAATACTACTAATACAACAAACAGTGAAGCAAATACAGAGGCTACAAATAATACAACAAGTGATAATAGTAGCGAAGAAAAAACAGCAAAACAAATTACTATGAAAATAGATGATCAAGAAATCATGACAACAAGTTTTGATGAAGTAATTGAAACAGGAAGATTACAACTATCAGTAGGACAAGCTACAACAGATACTAGCACATTACAAGGATATATAAATCAAGCAGGTAGCATGGCAGTAGTATTAGATAATGGAAATATTCCAGTAAAATATACAGTTGATACAAATGAGTATGTTTTATCAGATATAACACAAGATGAATTAAATATAGTTTTATATGTAATGATAGGATTAGCTGCAATTGCATTAATAATATTGATTATTAGATACAAAACAGAAGGATTAGTAAATGTATTTTCATATGTTGGTCTTGCATCAGTATTTATATTATTACTTAGATATGCCAATGTAGTAATATCAATAGAAAGTATATTTGGAATAGCTGTAGTATTGATACTAAATTATATTTTTGTAAATAAATTATTATCAAAATTGAAGAAAGAAGAAAAAGTAGATAAAGCAGTAATAAGTATAGCATTTAAAGAAACATATAAAGAGTTCTTTATAAGAATAATACCAATTTTTATTGCTGTTATTACCTTCTGCTTTATACAATGGGAACCACTTAGTAGTTTTGGTATGGTAATGTTTTGGGGAATTGCATTAATTGCAGTATATAATATTGCTATAACAAATCTATTAGTAAGAGTAAAAGAAAGCAAAGGAGGTAAAAAGAAAAATGGAAAAAACAAAGAAGAAGCAAAATAATGAAGAAAAAATAAATAAAATGAATAAAAAAACTAAAATAATAATTGTAATATTAGCTTTAATAATAATTGCAGGAATAATTGTTACATTAACTGTTGGACTTAACTTTGATTTAAGATATAGAGATAGTAAAAGAGTTGAATTATATTTACAAACAGATTTTAATATTTCAGATATAAAACAAATAACTGATGAAGTAATGCCGGGAGAACAGGTTATAATACAAAAAGTAGAAGTATATGAAGATACTGTAAGTATTACAGTAAAAGACATAACAGATGAACAAAAACAAAGCTTGATAGATAAAGTAAATGAGAAATATGGAACAGAATTATCGTCAGATAGTGTAGAAGTAGAAAGTGTTCCTAATACAAGAGGAAGAGATATTATAAAACCATATATAGCACCATTTATTATAGCTACTTTAATTATATTAGTTTATATGGCTGTTAGATATAGAAAAATAGGAGTTGTAAAAACTTTATTAAAGACAGTCATTATATCAGTTGTAGCACAATCAGTTCTACTTAGCATAATGGCAATTACAAGAATACCTATTGGAATAGTAACAATTCCATTAGTAATTACAGTATATCTATTAACATTAATAGGACTTACAACTTATTTTGAAAAGCAATTAACAAATAAAAACAAAGAAGAAGCGGGAAATTAATTCCTGCTTTTTATATTATGTACAATAACTAATATGAAAACTATAATTGTAATTAGAAAATGCTATGTAAAGATAATTAAAGAAAGTTCTTTTTTAAAAATTTAATTATTCTAGTTCTAAATAATAACAAAAAATGTAACTATTCAGGGGTAGCCCAAAATCACAGTAATCAAATGTTAACAAAATGCAATATATCTGTTACATACTTTAAAGAAATTATCTGTTAAAATGTAGATATCGTTACAAAAGAAAGAGGTG
>CALXFI010000054.1 GCA_944387535.1 uncultured Clostridia bacterium
GGTTGACCTTTTTTATATAAAAAATTTTTAAAAAATTTTTAATTTTTCTATTGACTTTTCATAGTTGGTCTCCCTTCTGATATAGAATTTATTATTGTTATATATCATCAGTTTAAATTATTTCCACCATAATGGTCACGAAATGTAGAAAAATAAAAAAGTAAAGTTAATTCTATAGAATACTTTACTTTCTTATACAAATTTTTATTCAACACCTGTTGCAATTACTGTTACAATAACTTCATCTTCTAAATTTTTATCTATTACTGTTCCGAAAATAATATTTGCATCATCAGATACTTTATCATTAATTAATTTGATAGCACTATCTATCTCTGATAAACTTAAGTTTTCTCCACCTGTTACATTAAATATTACACCTTTTGCATTATTTATCTTGTTTTCCGTTAATGGATTTTCTATTGCTTGTTCTACAGCTTCTTCTACTCTTGCCTCTCCTTCTGCTCTTCCTATTCCCATATAAGCTTTTCCTTTATAACTAAATATTGTTTTTATATCAGCAAAATCAAGATTTATTTGACCTACAGTTGTAATTAAATCTGTTATGCTTTGTATCCCTTGTTTTACAACATCATCTGCAAGTAAAAAGGCTTCTCTTAATGGGGTGTTTTTATTTGCTACTTGTAATAAATTGTCATTTAAAATTACAATTAGAGCGTTTACATTTTCTTTTAATTTTTCTATTCCATATTCTGCTCTCATTTCTCTTAATTTTCCTTCAAACATGAAAGGTTTAGTAACTACTCCTACAGTTAAAATGCCCATATCTTTTGCAATCTCTGCAACTACTGGTGCAGCACCTGTTCCTGTTCCTCCTCCCATACCAGCAGTTATAAATAACATATCTGTATTTTGTAAAATATTTCTTATTTCTTCTTCACTTTCCCTTGCCGCTTTTTCTCCTACTGTTTCATTTGCTCCTGCACCTAACCCATTTGTTGTCTCTTTTCCTATTTGTAATATATTTCTATAATTTGTTTTTCTTAATACTCCCATTTCAGTGTTTATTAAATAAGTTTCTATATTTTTTACTCTTTCATTAATTATATGTAAAGCAGCATTATTTCCTCCACCGCCTACTCCTATCACTTTTATTTTAACTCCTGTATCTGTATTTTCATTGTTAAACACTTATTTTTCCTCCCTCTATTGTATACTCATTTTAATTCATCTTAATTTCACTTTTAGAGTATAACACTATATTTTTTATTTGTCCAACAAAAAATAACAAAAACCAGTATTATTTACTGGTTTTTATTAGATGTTATATTTTTAATTGCTTTTTTTCTTATTCTTTGAATTGCATTATCTACTGATTTTACAGGAGAATCTAGCTTTTCTGCAATCTTAACATAGCTTTCTCCTTTTAAAAATCTATCAAGAACTTGCTTTTCAAATTTACTTAAATTTTTATTTACTGCATCTTCTACTTCTTTATAATATTCTTGTTTCATTATTGTGTCTAGTGGGTCTTCTATAGTTTTACTATTAAATGTTTCTAATAATTCAACACTGCTATCTTCATTATTATCATATGCTGCTGTATTTAATGATAAATATGAATTAAGTGGCATATGTTTTTGTCTATTAGAACTTTTAATTGCTGTTATTAACTGTCTTTCAATACAAATATTTGCAAAAGATTTAAAAGAGTTTTGTTTAGTACTATCAAAGCTTTTTATAGCTTTAAATAGTCCTATCATACCTTCTTGAACAGTATCTTCTTTTTCAGCTCCTACTATAAAGTATTTTCCAACTTTCATGTTTACAAGTTCTTTATATTTTTCTAAAATGTATGTTAAAGCTTCTTCGTTTCCTTTATGTATTTCTTCTATTATTTGTTCGTCTGTTAAATTGTCATATTTATTAGTTGTAAAAAACACGTCCTTTTTTTGCATCTGTCAAAATTACCTCCAAAGTGCTTTTTAAATATTATATATATCTTAAGTATCAATTGTCAAGCAGATTTTCTCTATTTCACAAAATTTTCACTAATTTTCTGCAAGTTCATTTTTTAGCATAGACCAAACATCATCTGATTCCATATCTTTTTGCCATGAAGCAACTCCAGCTAAATTATTTTCTTTAACTAATGATACTTTTGCTTTTAAAGAGTCTATGTCTTCAATCCATATTTGTTTTTTATTTGATCCATCCATATATTCTACATAATTTTGCTTTAATTCATCGTTCCAAGTCTTTTCTACTCCTGCTGGTATAACGCTATTTACATCTTTCATATAAACTGTATTTCTACTTATTATATTATCAGAAGAATCAGTTGTCCAAACTCTTGTATAAAATGGAATTCCAAGTATTAACTTTTCTGAATCTATATCTTCTGTTTGTAAGAATTTTACAAGGTTTAATTGCACCCAATTATATCCTGCTGTTGTACCTGGCTTAGTACTTGAAGTTCCATTTTGGTCATATGCCATAAATATAATATAATCTGCTACATCACCTATAACATTTCTATCAAAACATAATGACCAAGTTTCTCCTCCATCTGGTGCTGTTACATCAACAGATGTTACCATTCCTATTTCTTTTAATCTTGGTGTAAGTTCTATTATAAATCTAGAATACATGTCTTTGTCTTTTGAATACATGTTTTCAAAATCTATATTAATACCATCTAAGTCATATTCTACGCATTTTTCAACAATAGCTTCAATTAATTTTTTTCTATTTTCATAGCTATTCATTATATTAGAAGTAATATCCAAACTCTCATTTGCTGCAACTGCATTTGATACCATTGGCCATACTTTATATCCATTATTATGAGCCCAATCAATATAAGCTTGTCCACTAGTTCCTATATTTTCTTCAAGATTTCCATCTTCATCTAAATAGAAGAATGAAGGTGAAACAACATTTACTCCATCTATTGTAGTTCCACTTCTATCAGGAGCAGAAGCATATTCAGAAAAATAATCCCAAGTAAGATTTACTTTTCCTTCAATTTGTTTTTCCTCGTCCATATTTTCTCTTACAGTAAATTCATTTTCCAATTTATTTGATTTGATATATCCTATTTTGCCATTTGCAGTTCTAATTTTAGAATATTTACCATCACTAGATATTACTATAACTGCATCTCCCTTTTTAATTCTATCTACTGTTCTTGCAATAAAATTAGTAGAAGATTTTACTGAAACATTTTTATTCACAATAGCTCTTTTTTGTTCTCTATCTAAAGAATCCATAGTTATTACTTTTGTTTCTGGAATATTTTGAATTTCTACATCATATACATCTGACATTTCTGAAACAGGTAAATATACTTCTCCATCTTTTTCAATTGCATGTGCATATATTTCTTTATCAGAGCCATTTATATTTATTATATTATCATCAAAACCTATCTCCGCTATTTTTTTCTCATAAGTTGTAATTATTTTATTTGTACCTTCATCATAATATATATGTTTATCAAAAAAGTTCGAAATATCCGCTTCTGATAAGTATATAATATCATCTTCTAAAAAAACATCATATCTCAAATCTGTAGTTACATTATTATTATTAATTACCAAATTAATTCTTTCATTACTATCTAAGATAATATAATTATTAGCAATCATAGCAATTATAAAAATAACAATTAAAGCTACAATTGTAATAAAAGTTCTTTTAATTACTTTTTTCTTTCGTTCAATCTCTCCATTTGACATTTTCCTGTTTTTTCTATTATTCTTTTTCTTATGTTCTTTTACAATTACTCTTTTTCCTTTTCCCATTTGTATTTCTCCCTTAATATATTTTTTACTTTATTACTATAACACAAATATTTTTTTCAATAAACACTTTTTATAAAAAATTAATATTTATTTTTTCATTTTTCTTAAAAAATCTTTTTGTTCATCTGTAATCCTATATGATTCTATTGCTTTTTGTATTGACTTGTTGTATGTAAAATTATCTAAATTAGCTTCTTCTTGTAAATATTTAACTGTCCTATCATAATATTTAATTAGACAAATAGATATAGCCCATGCAACTGCCATCTGCACATAATACTTGTCTAACTTTATACTATTAAATATCTTAAAATTATCTTCTAAATGTTCTTCATCTATAAAATAGTCAAGTATCATAACAACGCCAAATCTTACTTCAAACTCTTTTTTAGATTTTAAATACTTTTGTATAAATTTCCACATCTCATCTTTGTGTTTTTTAGTAATTTTTAAACCAGTACAAAAAGTATCACAAACAGCCCAGGTCTCTATTTTAGGAATAAATGCTTTTACATATTTAATAATAATGTCAAAATCTTCTTTTGCTCTACCTATTAGCATTCCTTGAAGCATTATTTCTTCTTGATAATTGTCATTTATATTTTCCATTAATTCTTTTAAATCATATTTTTTTAATAATTCTTTTGCATAGTTTCTAAGTATTGGGACTCTAATTCCAATTATACTTTCTGTACCCGGACACAACTTTTTTTGAAATTCTTGGTACTTTTTATCTTGTAATTCAAATAATTCTTTTTCTATATCTATATCCATAATATTTTCCTACTTAATTCCTAATTCTCTATTTATATTATAAAGTAACTTGTCTAAATTATGGTTATAACGAGACATCTTTTTTAATATACTTCTCTTATCTGTCATATTTACTATATCTTCTCTTATTTCTTGTAAGCTTGTTGTTTTATGTTCTAAATTTATTTCTTGACTATTTAAAAATTGTCTAATTAAACTCTTTTTAGATGCATTTTCATATAAATAATTTATTTGCTCATTTAACTTACTTGCATCTTCCATTAATCTATCTGCCTCATTAAAGAAATTATATCTTCTTCTATTTCTTGATAGATTGTTTAATCCTTTCTTAAATTTAGTTATTTTATATCTCATCTCTTCTAATTCTTTTTTATAATCAGATACCGCTTTAGCATCCTTCTCCTTTGCTCCATTAATTAACTCAATTACTACCCCTGTTGTACAAGCAATTAAAAAGCTTAAACAAATATTTGTTGCTATTTCTACATCCATATAGTAAGATATTCCTGTTAATACAACTAACAACAAAATTATAACCATAACAATTGCTACAGTCGTTTTGTAATTTCTTTTATAATTTTCCATTTCAACATCCTTCTTCCTATTCAATTTTAGCTTATAATATCATAAGAAATTAAATTATTCAACCACAAACATTAAAAACTCCCATATTTTTGGATATGGAAATTTATTTATGTGAACTACCAATTGTCTAAAGCCAATGGGCTTCCTGCTTCATAGACCTCGTAACCTACTATCTCCACAGGCGTTAATTTGGACAGTCCCTGCCCTATATTTTTTCTTATGCTATTTTTCTTAATCCTTCTTTAAGGATATTTGTTGCAGCATTTATATCTCTGTCATGTTTTGCTTTACATTTAGGACATCTCCATTCCCTTACTGATAAATCTTTTGTATCTACATTCTGATATCCACATACAGAGCATAACTGACTGCTAGCATAAAAAGTATCTATTTTGATATACTTTCTTCCATTCCATATAGCCTTATATTCTAATTGCCTTGTAAGCTCATACCATGATGCATCTATTATTGATTTTGCCAGATGATTATTTTTTACCATATTCTTTATCTGTAAATTTTCTGTAACTATCACTTGGTTTTCGCTGATAATCTTATTAGAAACTTTGTGCAGATAATCTTTTCTAATGTTACTTATTTTCTCATGGCATATTGCTATTTCTTTTTTCTTCTTTTGGTAATTTTTACTATCTTTTTCCTTATGTGCTAACTGTCTTTGTTTCCTTGCAAGTTTCTTCTCGTATTTCTTTATTGTCTTTGGATTTTCATACTTTTTTCCTTCTGATGTAATACATAAATCCTTTATTCCTAAATCTAGTCCTATATTTTGTTTTGTATGTGGTATTTCTTCATGCTCTGTTTCTACTAGTATTGACACATAGTATTTCCCACTTGGAACTTGCGATACTGTTGCTGATTTTATCTGTCCATTAAATTTTCTGTGTAATTTTGATTTTACTTTCTTTAATTTTGGTAGTTTTATTTTTCCACCCTCATAATCTACTGATATATTTCCATTTGTATAATTGGTAGTATATGATTTATGGTTATCATGCTTACTTTTAAATTTTGGATACCCTGCATTTTCTTTAAAAAATTTCTGATAAGCAGTATCCATATTATATATTGCATTAGTCAGAGCAAACTTATCCACATCCTTTAGCCATTTATATTCTTTCTTTAACTTTCTGTTACAATAATTGTTGCAGTCTATTTTACTGATAGACTTTTTCTCTTTCTCATAACTTTCTTTTCGATATGATAATGTTTGATTATATACAAAAACGGCAACAGCCAAATGTTTTTGCTATCTGTTCTTTCTGCTCTTTATTGGGATATATTCTATATTTATATGCTTTTAACATTTTAACTATCACCGCCTTTTTCTAACCTTGATTTTCTATATATTTTCTCAGCATTTCTTCTGAAACATTTCCTACGCTACATGAAAAATATCCATCTGTCCAAAATGTCTGTTCTCTCCAGAATTTTTTTTGCAAATAATTTGGATATTTCTTCCAAATATAATATGTCGTATAACTTTTTATTAGATTTACAATTTTACTAACGGACATCATTGGTTCGGCTTCTATCATATAATGTATATGGTCTTTGTCTGTTTCCATATATCTAATAATAACTTTATGTTTTTGACATATCTTATGAGAAAACTGTTTTATATCATCTGATATTTGTTTTGACATAAAAAGCTTTTTTCTATACTTACATACAAAAATAATATGATATTGTAGTAAATATTTTTTCCTGTTTTTTGATTTCCATGTGTTCATACCGATAGTATAACATAGCAAATATACTTTTGGCAACCTCGACCCATCGTCTAAAGCCAATGGGATTGCGGTTGCCTTATTTCAAAATTATAAAAAGAAAACCTGAGCTAATAACTCAGGAAAGAAATTCTCTTTTTTAGGATTCGCTGATATAAATGCCAATTGTTGCACCGGTAAAGATGCGTTCTTTTCCTTTTTCATCTTCTAGTGCAACAAAACCTGGCTCTACAGCAAGAAGTTTAACATTTTTAATCTTCAACGGTCTAACATAAAATCTATCTACAATGTCTACATTATACCGCTTTTTGCTGTTAATTTGATACATACCAGTTCTCCTTTCTTAAACTGTGTCTACTTATGCAGATATATATATTGTAGCACCTTTTTGAAAAATATTCAAATTATGTAAATATACAATTAACTAAACTACAATATGCACCACAATATTAATTTTCATCATAAAAATTCCTAAATTTATAGTATTTCTAGTCTATTTATGGTATAATATTAGAGTAGTTATCAAATATTTTTGGAGGTTTTAATATGTCTAATGATGAAAATTATATAATTGAAGAAGAAACAACTGATCTTGTTAAAAAGCAAGAATATTGGGATACAGGTATTGGATTAAATAAAGTCGATAATCTAAAACCTTCTAAATATTTATTAGATTTATCTAAGAAAAATATTAATGGAGAATTAAAATATAATGAAGTAGAAGATTTACTAAAAACATATTATGAAACTCAGGACCCTAATGATGTAAATATACAAGAAGAAAAAGAATGTGATTTAGTCTCATTAAGAATCGCTATTCTTTTAGAAGATAAAAGTTTTGGATTTAGCCCTATTACTTTAAAAAACATACACAAATTTTTATTTAAAGATATTTATGATTTTGCAGGTCAATATAGAACTTACAATATTACTAAAAAAGAAGATATACCAAATGGCGATACTGTTAAATATGTAAATTATCAAGATATAGAAAGTTACTTTGAATATGATTTTAAAGAAGAAAAAGATTTCGATTATTCTAAAGTAAATAATGATGAATTATTATTACATATTGCAAAATTTACTTCAAGTATATGGCAAGTACATGCTTTTGGTGAAGGAAATACTAGAACAACTGCTGTTTTTATTGAAAAATATCTTAATACTATGGGCTTTAATATTAATAATGATATGTTTAAAAACAATAGCTTATATTTTAGAAATGCTTTAGTTAGAAGTAATTATGGTAATATTCCAAAAGGAATTTACCCTACTTTTGATTACTTAGTAATGTTTTTTGAAAACTTATTACAAAATAAAAACAATAATTTAAAAAACAAAGATTTATATATTAAAGAATTATTTGCTAATAACTAGAATAATATATTTAAATATTTGACATAGTCACAAAAATTGTGACTATGTTTTTAACTATTAAATATAATATTTTTCTACAGCTCTTTATACCATTCTAATATTTCTTTAGATATGCTTAAATCTCCCCTTCCAATACCTATTTCTATATCTGGTTTTGAGTCTCCATGATAATCACTACCACCACTTATGTATAATTTATTATCCTTTGCATATTTAACTAAAATATTTCTTTGTTCTTTATTTGCTGATGGATGGAAACATTCTATTCCATCAAGTTCTTTTTCTTTTCTTAACTCATCTATAAATCCAATTGTGTTTTCAAATTTATATTCAAATGGGTGCGCTAAAAATGCTTTTCCGCCAGATTTATGAATAATGTCTACTACTTCTTTATACTTTGGCCTAAACTCTATACGATTTACAAAGTAAATACTTTTAGGGTTCGCTAAACCTTTCCTAAAAAATACATCTAGAGATTTAGTAAATTCTCCTAATATTTTATAATTTTCTTCATGTCTCATTAGTTCATTATAAATTGAAATTTCTACATATCCAGTTGATTTAGGTTTTACTATTTTGCTCTCATCGTATATAAGCCCTTGCTTATCACATATATTTAACAATCTTTTATAACATATTTCTTGTTGTTCTTCTAATTTTTCTTCTGAATAATATTTCTTACACCACTCGTTTATTATATCAGGATTTATATTATAGCCTAATATTTCAATGTTTTTATCTTGAAATACTGCATTTAGTTCTGCTCCTTTTATAACCTTTACAGAAAAAATATTATTATCTTTTAATGCTTCATCTTCATATTGTTTAGCAGTATTATGGTCTGTTATTGATATATATTCTAGATTTCTTTCTTCACACATTTTTAAAATTTCTTCTACGGTTTTACTACCATCAGAATACACAGAATGCATATGTAAATCAATCATTTTCTTTCTCCTTTTATATTTTTTATACTTATACCATATCATAAAATTCTTTAATTTACAATTTACAAAAGCATATTAAAACTCCTATATATAAAATACAGGAGTTTTGTTTTTAATTATTACAACCACAATTGTTGTTATTCATATAAAATTTCTTTTCAGCAAGTTTATCTTGAACACCTCTTAGTGCTTCGCCAAATCTTTGGAAGTGTACTATTTCTCTTTCTCTTAAATATCTTAATGGATCCAATACATCAGGATTATCTCTACATAAATCAATTAATTTTTCATAAGTTGCTCTAGCTTTTTGTTCAGCTGCTAAGTCTTCTTGCAAGTTTGCTATAGGGTCTCCTTTACAAGCAAGCACTGATGCTGAAAATGGGAAGCCTGATGCTGCTTGTGGATATACATCTACGCCGTGATCTGTATAGTAAGCACTTAACCCTGCTTTTTCTATTTCTTCAATAGAAGCATTTTTAGTTAATTGGTGTACAATAGTTCCTACCATCTCTAAGTGTGCAAGTTCTTCAGTTCCGTATATCATTTAAAACAGCTTTTGATTTTTGATCTGGCATACCAAATCTTTGTGATAAATATCTAAGTGATGCTGCAAGTTCGCCATCAGGACCTCCATATTGAGAAATAATTACTTTAGCAAGTTTTGGGTCTGTACATTTTATATTAATTGGATATTGTAACATTTTATTATAAGTCCACATT
>CALXFI010000055.1 GCA_944387535.1 uncultured Clostridia bacterium
ATATCATGAAGGGAGTTTTGTATAGTACATAGCTAAAGCCTATGTTACTACCGGCATAGCCGGAAGATTATTTACATCTAAAAAAGCTGTTAAATAAAAACAGCTTTTTATTTTTATCCTACAAATTGTAATTTTTAATTAAGATACAAAAAATCATTTATCTTTAATAAATACTTTTTGTAAAATTGATTTATTTATTTTGTTCTGAATCCTCATTATAATAGGTAAAATCATAATTACCTAAATATTCATATACTTGGTTTCTTAATTTAAAATACTTAACTGTTACAAAAGAAAGTAACACAATTAAAATAATGATAATTCCCAAAAAAATTTTACTTAATTTATTCATACTAAATACACCCCTTTTGATTATAGTATATTAATAAACAAGTTTCAATATTTTATTTAATACTTTCTAAATAAGAAATCTTTTTACCTTTTGCCTTTGCATATTCAATTTCAGATTTTGTGCTTTCTCCAATATATCCTCCAGGATTAATAACATATATTTCATCTGACATATCTATTTTCTGTCTATGCATTTTATCTAACATCTTCTTAGTTTCTAAATCCATATTTTCCTTTTTTATATTATTAAAAAAGTTGGGTGTAAAAACAATATTCCCCTCTAAGGTTAGTTTTTCTTGAAGTTTTATAAATTCATCTTTAAACTTAATTGAACCACATAATGTTATTATATTATATCTATTATCAAGATTCATTTTTATCTCCTTAAATTATTTATTATCATCTTTCTTATTAAAAACCATTCCCAAAAGCACAAAACATAATGTTAGAAAAATACCAGAACAAACAATTTTTACATCTACACCCAAAACTGCTAATACAATTGATATAACTGCAAAAATTATCCCTATAATACATAAAATAATACTTATTTTATTTTTATTCATAATTTTACTTGGCACATATATAAAATCAATTACTTTTATTGCGGTAAGAGTTGTGCCATCCTCCCTTCTTACTAATTATTTAATAACTATTATAATTTTACACCAAATATTTAATAAAGTAAATTTAAAACATTAAAATATAATTTTCTTTCTTAAAAAAATCATATTGACATTATATTAATTTTCTTGTTATCCTTTCTATTTCGTGATATATTAAATATGATAATATTTTTAATAATAAATTTAGTAATTGAGGTGGTAAAAAATGCAATACATATACAGTCCTAGAGGAGTATGTTCAAGAGAAATGAAAATAGAAGTAGAAGGAAATATAATAAAAAAAGTAGAAATAGTTGGTGGTTGTGCAGGTAATACTGTTGGCGTATCAAGGTTAATCCAAGGTATGGATATTGATGAAGCAATAAAAAGATTAAAAGGCATACCTTGTGGAAATAAAGGAACATCTTGTCCAGACCAATTGGCAAGAGCTTTAGAAAATATTAAAAAAGAAGCTAAAAATAAAATATAAATGAGAGTAATTATCAATGTAATTACTCTCATTCTTTTATTTTATCTAATAATTTTAATGTATCATCTTTTCCTAAATCATACATTTCTTGTAGTTTATTAGCATCTTTTTCAATCCTTTTAACCTTAACTAATTTAGATGGTCTAATAACTACTATTTTTCCTTCTTTTTCTAATTTAGATACTTTTTCAAGCTCTTCATTGTATTTTTTGTATCTATTATTTACTGCCTTTGCAAATTTGGGATATTTTCTATAATAAATTTTAGGAAAAGTTTCATTATATTTTTTCTTTATATACCCTTGAGTTCTTGTTAAGACAACTATTACTTTATCAAATCCCATACTCATTATCTTATCTGTTGGAATACTGTCTGCAATTCCTCCATCTAAATATTTTTTATTATTCACGGCCACTGGTTTAGATACAAAAGGTATGGAACCAGATGCTCTTAAAATCTCTAAACTATTTCTATCTTTTAAATTATCTATTTTTATATATTCCGCTTCTCCTGTTTCTAGATTTGTTACAACTGCATAAAATTCCGTATCTGAATTTTTAAAAGTTTCATAATCTAAAGGATCTAACTCATTTACAATTCTTTTAAAGCAAAAGTCCTCATTCATAATATTTCCTGTAGTTAGAAATGAATATAATCCCATATAATCTTTATTTTTAGCATACTTTTTACTATATCTTAATCCTCTACCAACCTGTTTTGATTTATAATTAATCCCAAACAAAGCACCAGCAGATACTCCAACTATTCCATCTATTTTTATATTATTTTCTAAAAATACATCTATTACACCTTCAGAGTACATGCATCTCATTGCTCCGCCTTCTAGTAATAATCCTACTTTCATAAATATCACCATTAATTATTTTTACTTTTATATTTTAAAATTGCTCTTGAAATTTCTCTATCATTTTCTTTAATTAAAAATTCCATTTCTTGTTTTCTTTCTTTTTTATAAATCCTTAAGACTTGTCCTTCTACCGACTCATTTATATAATGAATTTCAAAATCTGTTATTTGATTTTTATCAAAAAAATCACAAGATAATACATTTGCAATTAATCTTACATAAACAGCATTGTTTGTATGTCTACTAAAATCAATATCTGATGAATATATTTTTTGTTCATACACAAAATCATCCTCATTAAATTTTTCAATCAATCTAGAATATGGTTCTTCATCAACAGCATTTTTGGTTTCCATATCTTTTGGATAGTGAATTGTACTTACCTTTCTAATTTTTCTTGTATCAACATCTATTGGGCAAATCTCTTGCTTTGCTCCAAATAAATATTCATCATTTTCATTTTTAAAAATGGTTTCCATTTCAACACGAATTGGCTTAATTTTTGTTGTATAACTTTTTCCATATATAAAATCTCTCCACTCTGGGAACTTTTCAAAATGTACTTTTGTTTTAGATAACACCCATAATGCATTATCTTTTTCTTTAACTGTTTTATTATCACTTCCAAAAGTTACAAAATATTCTGTTACCTGACTTTGAACTAGCTCAACAGCATTTGTTAAACCTAATTCTAAATCTTGTCCTAACTCTGTATAACTTACTTCATATTTACTTTCATATTCTGTGTTCATCTACTATATCACTCCATTTCATTCTTTGAAAGTAAATTATATTACTATTATATTTAATTGTAAACAAGGGGGTATATATAAATATTAGTTAATTTCATGGTATTTTTAAAATTTTACTTTTTACTATTTTACTTTATTTAATTCTTTACTTAATTTACTAGTAACACTTCTTGGCCCTCTTATTGCTTTTACTCCGTATTCTTTTAATTTCTCAAAAGTAAACTCATCTTTGTTATATCTTTTAATTAATTTTATTTTCATGACATTTTTTATAGAAAGATTCTTATCTTTATATTCATAAGGAATACCTGTCTCAATTGCTTCACATTTAAACATAATTGCAGAATAAGGCTCTGCGACATACAAATACACAGTATCACCTTTCATAATATTGTTTGATTGTTTCCATGTAATTGTATCTGTATCATTAAAGGCATTTATAACATCATAATACTTAGGGTTTGCTGGAACTATCCACTCTCCTTTTACATCAGAATTTTCAAAGCTTAAACTTACTAATTTCATTACTTTTTCATCTGATAAAGTATCATCTAATATAATACTTACCCAAGATTTTTTACTTAAATGGTAACCTGGATATATCCCTTTTTGTTTTAAATACTTTTCTACTTCATCATCTAACTTTACATTTAATACTTCTATTTCACCTGTTTCTTTAGGAATAATTTTACTTTTATCAATGTTCATAATTAGTCCAAACCACTTACCACTTCTTTTATTTCTAAAGACTCCATCACCTGGGAACTTCTCCCATAGAAATTCAGGAGTTACTTTATATTTTTCATATATCATATTAGCTATTCTATTTGATTGTTTATATATAAAATATTCTTTTTCAAAGCAATTATCTTTTATTTCATTTAATATTTTTATATATTCCTCTTTAACTGTATTCACGAACTCCCCTACAGCATCTTTTATACGAAAGTTGGTATATTCTTCTTCCATTTCTAAATCAAATACTTTGCCACTAACATTTCCATTTTCATCAACATAGATATCTGCTCTAAAATTACCGTTCATAAATTCTTTAGAATATTTATATAAAGTTACTTCTTTTGTAAAGCCAAAGCTAAGTAATTTTTCTTTATTTAATCTTTCTTTTTTAAATACTTTTTCTTCTATGCTCATTACAATACCTCTTACCTGTTTTAAAATACTATTTCCATTGTTTATCCTAACACAAAAGAGAGTAATTATCAATATAACTACTCTCTTCGAAATTGTAAGTTTTATAACTAGTCTGAAGGAATTAATTTCATTGAAGTATTTTCTACTTTATCATTCTCATCAAAAGATATACGAAATTCATAATAGTCGTGAGAATAAGAAAACCCCCAATATGATTCTTTAAATATATTTCCTGCAGAGTACACATATTGTTTATTATTATTTTCTCCGCTATTATATTCATCTTCAGGCTCTCCTAATAAATTTATGACTTCTTCTGAAGATAATCCTATAAGGCTTTGACTGTCATTTATTTCTTTAATTCGTGCATACGTATTATCTGGTGTTTCGCTTTTAAAACCACCTATTATTATAGTTCCATAGAGTAAGACAACCATAATTATTATGGTTTTAAGAGTCTTGCTAGCTATCTTTTTTGTAGTTATTGTCCAAATTATAATTGCAAATATTCCTATAAAAATTATATATGGTATATATATTAATAACATCAGTGGTATTAAAAATACCAATGAAACAATGAAATCCATCTTTATCCCCCTTTTTTCTATAATACCATAAATGAGAGTAGTTATCAATATAACTACTCTCACCTAAACTGCTGTTTTTTTACCCCGTCCCAAAAAGCAGCATCTTATATTACTATTTATTTGCCTCTGCTGAAAGCTCTTCAATTGACTTATTATTTGCTTGTAATAATGCTCCACTTGTCCAAGAAGAAGTTAAACCATAATCAATATAAATTAATTGACCTGACATATAAGAACAAATATCACTACCTATTACAACCATTGGGTATCCCATATCTTTTGGCTCTGCTGGGTATCCATTCCAGCTCTTTAAGAAGATATTTGAAATCATTTCTTCTCCCTCTTTTACATCTCCTTTTGGACTTGTTGATTTATTAAAATCTTCTGTTAATCCTGTTGTTGTATCTCCTGGATTAATTGCATTTATTCTTATTTTCTTACTTACAAATTCAGGTGACATACATTTATATGTTACATATGACTCTAAGCATTGTTTCGCAAAAACATAAGCACTCTTAATTAAATCTGGATGTTTATCATACCAATCCATTGCATCTTCCCAAGTAGGTAAATTAATAAGTTCTACTGCTTTACTATAAACTTGTTGCCATCCAAATCCACCAACAGATGAAATATAAGTAACTGAGCCTTTTTCTGATATTCTATCTAATAATTTTTCAGTCATATATTTTTGACTATAGAAATTTACTTTTTGTACTAATAACTCTTTTCCTGGAAATGCTGCAATTCCGTGGCATAAGAATAACGCATCAATTTTTCCTGGCAATTCTTCTATTACTCTATCTATTTCTTCTTTCTTACTCATATCAGCCTGAAAAGCTTTTGTTACAGGTAAATCTATTTTGTTAATATCTATTGCGTATACATTTGCACCTAATTCTAATAGTAGTTCAGTAGCTGCTTTACTCATTCCTGAAGCAGAACCTGTAATAACTACGTTTTTCCCCTCATATCCAAATAATTTTTTTAAATCCATAATAAAAACCTCCTTTTTGACAACTTATTTGCCTTTAAAATTTACACTTAAATAATATCACTTAAAAGTTTTATTTTCAATTTATTCTTGAAAAAAAGAAAACTATTTTATGCAAGATATATAAAATAGTTTTCTTAATAAAGGGGTTATGTGCTAATTGTTTCGCTACAATCAGCACGATTGATTATTTAGTATCTTCTGAAACTGTTTGTATAATACTACTTGTTAACTGTGTCTTATCTACTTTTTTCATAACAAAAATTATAATTCCAACTATTGCAAAAGTAATTCCATAAACCATTATACTAAATACCCAATTTCCTTCTACAAGATTTGAACCTGCAATAGTAGAAGAAATTACAGATGGAAATCTTACAAATGTTGAGATTAGAATAAATCTTAATGGTTTTATTGGAAGTAATCCTGCTATATATACTAATATATCTTTTGGTGTTCCAGGTATTAAAAACAAAACTATCATAATATATTCTAATTTTTGTGGATTTTTAAATAATTTACTGTTTTCTATTTTTTCTACTTTTTCTTTACTGCACATTCCATATACAAACTTTCTTCCAAATTTTCTAACAAGAAAGAATATTATAGTTGTAGTAAGAAACACTGAGCATGTAATAAATATAAATCCGCCTACTGTTCCATAACACATACCCGCTAAGATTTCTATTGGTTCTCCTGGAAGTATTGGTAAGAATATTTGCGCTGCTTGAAGTCCTAGTAGCATAAACATTCCCATTGCACCTGTTTGTTCCATTTCTTGTTTAAAAGCTTCTCTTCCTTCTACACTAAAGAGTTTAGATATTATAGGAAATAAATATAAAGTTAATCCAATAAGTAACAATACTGTAGCCATAAATATTACTATCTTAAAAACTTTCATCTTCTTGCTATAGCTCATCTATTTTTACCTCCTTAGCATTTGAATATATTTCTTTTAGTTTTGAGTCTGGATAATGAACATCAAAAAATACATCTATATCATTTTTAGCTTCCATATTTTTTCTTCTTTCCAAACACCTTGCACCAGCTAGTCCTGAAATCGTTATATCGAAGCATATAAACAAAACTAAAAGTGCAGTAGATGCTTTATATGTTTTATATTTATACAAATTATCTAATCTATCTATATATGGAAGTATAAATTTCACAAATAAAACTCCGCCAGTTCCCCAATATAAGCAATGTAATAAACTTGTTCTACCATTAATATTAAATGGTAAATTACTGTAATCCCAAGATATAGTTCCAAATAATTTTTCTTGGAAATATGAGAATAAATATTCTATTACTCCACCTAATATCATTGATAATATGAATATTTTTACATTACTCATATTTTTAATTCTAGATATCACTAAATAGTAAGTAACAAGCCCTAAACCATACACTTGTATAAATGGTCCAATAAGAAGTCCTTGCCTAGATACAAAATGTCCATTTTGAAGTATTCCTACTATCATCTCTAAAACATAACCTATTACACTTCCTATTATAAACACCCAAAATACTTTTATTAATTCATTTAATACTTTTTTCTTTTCTACTTTATTTTTTACATTTACATCTTCCATAATCTTCCCCTCCAATTTATTTCATTATAGCATCCAATTCTTAGGAATTTTTTTATTATTTCTTAAGCTTTTATGAATTTTTTTCCAAAGTGCTGTTTTTTAGGACGGGGTCAAAAAACAGCAAAAAAACAAGTAATTATAAAATTACTTGTTTCAGATTGTTGACAAAGTATATAAAAAATATTTTGCCAACAATTTTTTTATTTTAAATTTTATAGATTCTTTATAGTAATTTTAAATTTTCTATAAAAAAGAATATAATGGGGTATTATCCCATTACATTTGTTAGCTTTAATGCTATGTTTTTCATATTTTGCGCAGCGCAAATCAGCCACGTATAATTTTGATTTTTTTCTACTCCTCTATACATAGCATATCTGTATCCATGATTATTTTTACTGTCTGCAAAGCTTCTTTCTACTTTTTCTTTTCTTAATTTATATAATTCTTTTCCTCGTTTTGATAATCTTCGTTCCCTCGCTTTTTCATTTATTTCTTCAAATATTAGCCTTCTTATTACTCTATATCCTTTTTTGCTACAACACTCTTTTTGATGTGGACATCCCTTACAATTTTCCTTATCTGAATAATACTTATATCCGTTTCTATCTATTCTCCCTGTGTATGGTAATATTACTCCTGTTTTTGGACAAATATAATAATCATTTTCTTTATTATATTTAAATTCATATTTTCTTATTTTCGTTTCTCCTTGTTGGTGTCTCCTATATGCTATTACTCCAAATATTCCATTATCTTCAAAATATTTCTTTATATCTATACTATCATACCCTGAGTCTAATCCTACTTCTTTTATATTAAATCCGAATTTTTTCTTTATATATTCCATTCTTTCTATATATGGCTTTGAATCGTGTACATTTCCTTTGGTTATGTGACAATCTACTATTATATTACATTTTGAATCTACTGTTCTATGGTCTAAATACATAAATCCCTTTTCTTTATTATCTCTATGGTAATATCCACTTTCTGAATCTGTATCACTTACTTTTATTTTCTTTTCTTCTTCTTTATCTTCATATTCAAATTCCTTTTTCCCTTGTTTTCTTCTTTCTTGATTTATTTCTTCTTCTAACCATTTTCTTCTCTTTTTTACTTCTTTTACTACTTCTTCGTGATATTTATTTTTATTTGCATTAGCCTTTTTATGTGTTGAATCAGTAAAAAATGTTTCTCCTTTTACTAGCCCATATTCTATTGCTTGTTCTACTATCTTTACAAATATATTTTCAAATACTTTTGTTCCTTTAAATCTTCTTATATAGTTTTGACTAAAAGTAGAATAATGTGGTGTTTTTTGCCCTAAAGGTATTCCTAGGAACCATCTATATTCTAAATCTACTTTTATTTTCTCACATGTTTTTCTCATAGATTTTAAGCCATCTAAAGCTTCTATAAATACTAACTTAAATAATACTACTGGATCTACACTATTTCTTCCATTATTAGCACAATATAAATCTTTTACTTCTTCATAAATAAAAGTGAAATCGATATATTTATCTATTTTTCTATATAGACTATCCTCTGGTACTAACTCATCCAAAGTATATAATATCATTTCACTTTGTATATTTTCATTTTTATTTAACATTTTCATCCCTCCGTTTAACCAATTAAATTATATCATAAATAAAGAAAAAATGCAGACTTTTCTAAGAAAAATCTACATTTTTTTGTTCTCTTTTTGGTTAAACGGAGAACTATATTTATTTTACATTATTTCTTCAAAAAAGAAAAGACTATTGAGCAAAATATTTTTTATATACTTTGTCAACAATCTGTAAAAATATGTAACAGTCCATTTCTTTATTATATTTAAATTCATATTTCCTTATTTTTGTTTCTCCCTGTTGGTGTCTTCTA
>CALXFI010000056.1 GCA_944387535.1 uncultured Clostridia bacterium
TTTTATCAAATTTACGATGTTTTTTGTTCATTTTTATACATTTTTATTGCGAAAAATTTTTACTCTTTTTTACTGCAACGTCTAAAGCCAGTGGGATTGCGGTTGCCCTATTTCAAATATTTATTATTATTTTCCAAAAGTTTCTTATTTTATTATTTTTATAATTGTTTTTAAACTTTCGGCTTTATCTTTTCTTATTTTTATAATTTTCTTTATAGTTTCTTTTGCAGTATCAAGTTGTTCCGGATTATTTATATGGAGATATGCAATAACCTCATCTTTTGAAACATAGTCTCCTACCTTTTTTGATAATACAATCCCAACTGCTGGATCTATTTTATCCTCTTTTTTGACTCTTCCAGCTCCTAATGTGCATGCTAGTTTTCCAATTTCTTTTGCATCCATACTATAAATATATCCTGATTTTTCACTATAAACAGGTTCCACATATTTTGATTCTTCAAAGTTTTCCAAATCTGATAAATATGTTACATCTCCACCTTGCATTTGAACTAATTCCATAAATTTCTTATAAGCCTTTCCATTTTTCAGATTTTCGTCTAGTACCTTTTTAGCTTTTTCCAAATCATTTGTTATTCCGGCTAAAACTAACATATGTGAACCAAGTTCTAATACAACTTCTTTTACATCTTGTGGGATATTTCCATTTAAAGCTTCTATTGCTTCTTTTACTTCTAAAGAATTTCCTATACTATATCCCAGTGGTTCGTTCATATTAGTTAATACACATACTGTTTCTCTTCCTGCTAATCTTCCAATTGTAATCATTTCTTTTGCTAACTTCTCAGCATCATGTAAATTTTTCATAAATGCTCCGCTTACCTACAGTTACATCTATTACAATTTTTTGCGCACCACTTGCTATTTTTTTACTCATTATGCTAGAAGCAATTAATGGTATACTTTCAACACAAGAAATTGAATCTCTTAAACTATATAATTTTTTATCAGCTGGTGCTAAATTTAATGTTTGTGAAATCATACTAATACCTATTTTTTCCACATTTTCTACAAATTTGTGGATACTAATATTAGTTTTATATCCTGGAATTGACTCTAATTTATCTACAGTCCCTCCAGTAAAGCCTAATCCTCTTCCTGACATCTTAGCAACAATGGCTCCACAAGATGCAACTAATGGAAGTAAAATTAAAGATACCTTATCTCCTACTCCTCCCGTTGAATGTTTATCTACAATAATTTTATTCAATTTAGATAAATCTAATATTTCTCCAGAATGTGCCATAGCTAAAGTCAAATTAGTAGTTTCTTCGTCTGTCATTCCCTGTATAAATATAGCCATAACTAATGCCGCTGCTTGATAATCTGTTACTTCACCTTTAGTATATCCCTTTACGAAAAATTCTATTTCTTCTTTAGAAAGCTCTTTTTTATCACGTTTTTTTTCAATAATATCTAGAATAGTCATAATTTCCTCCTATTTTAATAAGTAGAAATTTATTTTTTATCCATTTGTAAAATGCTTTGTAAAACTTATTCTATGTATTGGACATAAACCAAATTGTTTTATTGCTGCTATATGTTTTGCTGTTCCATATCCTTTATTTGATATAAACCCATACTGAGGATATATTTCATCCCACTGTCTCATTATTCTATCCCTTGTAACCTTAGCTAGAATTGATGCTGCTGCTATATTATAACATCTAGCGTCTCCTTTTATTAATGGTTCATATGGTATTCCTCTTGTATTTATATGTTCTAAAGCATCTACTAATATTAAGTCAGGTTTTACATCTAAGCCATCAACAACTTCTGTTACACCTTTTTTCGTTGCATTTAATATGTTTATATCATCAATTACGTCATGGTTTATCACTGCAATTGAATAACTTATTGCTTCTTCTTTAATAATGTCATATAAATTTTCTCTTCTTTTTTCTGTTACTTTTTTAGAGTCATTTACAAATTCTATCATTGAGTCCTCTGGCATAATAACTCCTGCAACAACTACAGGTCCAGCAAGTGGCCCTCTTCCTGCTTCATCTATTCCACAAATATTTTTAAATCCTTTACTATATAAATCTTTTTCTAGTTCTTTTAGTTTTATTAATCTTTCTATTTCTTTTTCTTTCATTTTTCTTCCCTATACTTCCAACTTATCTATATCTGTTAATGAGTAATGTCCATCATATCCTTTAGTATTATATATTTCTACTGTTAAATTTGTATCATCAAATTTTATTAGATAACTTTCTCCTTCATCTAATTTAATATCTTGTAATCCCCATAAATTCATTGTATCTTCTGTCATTACATAACAATCATTAACTGGTATTCCTGATGGTGCAGATATTCCACTTGCTGGTTGTAACTTTGCCTCATCTTCATATACTTCTTTTCTTACTTCTGCCTTTTTGTTATCATCTGGTGATATTCCCATTTTAAAATTTGCTTCTTCTACATATTCTTTTGCTTTTGCTTCAACTAATAACATATTTGTTCTTAATTCTTCTAATGTTGCTTTTTTAATAGTGTCACTTCCATAATTAATTCCTATACCTGCAAGTATTAACAATACTATTGCTGTAATTACTAATGCCATTAATGTTATTCCTTTTTCATTTTTTATATACATTTATTTCACCCTTTACTTTTTATTTTTACTTATTATATAGTTTTAAAGAAATTTTTTCAATAGAAAAATAAAATAAAGTAATCAAATAATACAAAACATTTTTAATTACATATATTGTCAAGAAACTTTCTACTTTTTTTCACAAAATCTTCACAAACCTATTGTATTATATCGTTGTAATAGGATAAGATATATAAAGATATTTTAGGAGGTCTTGAAAATGGAAGAAAACAATGATAACAATAACAAAAAAGAGGTTGTTTATGAAGTAAAACCAGAAAACAACACAAATTTTAAAGCTGTACAAAATCCTAGCTCTTATAAAAATTATGAGAATAATAAAAAACAAAAATCAGGAATTGGTTTTGGTAAAAGTGTTTTATTACCATTTGTTAGTGGTGTTGTAGGATGTGCAGTAGTAATAGGAACATGTTTTGGGGTTCCATCAATTCGTTCTAATATATTAGGAAATGTAAACTCAAGCACAACTTCATCAAATTCTTCAAATGCAAATGGATATGTTAGCCAAACTTCACTTTCTAATTATTCAGATACTGCTGTTTATGCTGCTAACAAAATACTTCCTTCTATTGTTGGAATTACTGTAGAATATAATGTAAATTCTTTAATTTCAATGTTTGGTAATAGAGGCCAAACTGCTACGGCAACAGCAACTGGCTCTGGTATTATAATTAGTGAAGATGGTTATATTTTAACTAATAACCATATAGTTTCTAGCTCATCTGAAGATGATTATTATGAAGTTTCATCTGCTACAAAAATAACTGTAAAATTATTTAATGATGATACAGAATATGAAGCTAAAATTGTAGGAACTGATGAACAAACAGACTTAGCTGTTATTAAAATAGATAAAAACGATTTACCAAAAGCTGAATTTGCAGACTCTGATAATATTAAAGTTGGTGAATTTGCAATGGCTGTAGGAAACCCTCTAGGTATGGAAAGTAGTATAACTTGCGGTGTTGTTAGTGCTGTTAATAGAAAAATTACAGATAGTGACGGAAATACTTATACTTTAATTCAAACAGATGCTGCAATTAATGCTGGTAACAGTGGTGGAGCTTTAGTAAATAGTGAAGGTCAAGTTATTGGTATTAATACTTTAAAATTACAAGGTGAAGGTATTGAAGGTATGGGATTTGCAATACCAATTAATTCAACAGAAGATATAACTTCTCAACTAATCCAATATAGTAAAGTAAAAAGACCTTATATTGGTATTACAGGAATGGACTTAAATGAAGATACTGCAAAAGCTAATAATTTGGTTGTTGGTGTTTATGTAAAAGCAGTGGATGATTTTTCAGCAGCTGAAAAGGGAGGAGTTAAACCTGGTGATGTAATTATTGAAGCAGACGGACAAAAAATCACTACTATGGATGAACTAAATGAGTTAAAGAATAAACATCAAATTGGAGACACTATGACTCTTAAAGTAAATCGTGATGGACAAGAAAGAGAATTAACTATTACACTTGCTGAACAACCTTAGTAAAATAAAAACAACTTTTTAAAAAATACACCTTATTGTTACTAAAAAAGTTTTAATAAGGTGTATTTTTTATTTAATATTACTTTTTTCCTTTATAGAACTAAGTATAAACTAAAAAACTATGGAGATTTACATAGGAATAGTTTTCGTTGTTCTTTGCCTTGCAGTTTCAGTAGGCATCATTGGTATTTTTAAATATCAATTTAGTTTAAGCAAATAAAAAATCGATATTATTCCAACAAATAATACAGATCAAACTTTAAAAAATCTAACTTTGAGTAAGGCTTAGTCTTGCTCACTTTTTGATAATATTTAAAAATTAATATTTATTTATATTTTTCTTTAGAAAAAATTAAGTTACTTTTTATTATTTATTCACTTTCAGTTCACAAAATGGACAAATTTTCTTATTAGAATATAAGCATAATCAGTAAAGATACTGATTTAAAATAAAAAACATCCCCTTTTATTTTCAAAAAGAGAAGCCCAAAAGCTTCTCTTAATTTTTTTATTTTATTGCTGTTTTTTGACCCCGTCCTAAAAAACAGCAACATGCTATAAAATAACTAAATCCATTTCACTAGTATCTGCTTCATTTCCATAAGCATAAATTATATATAACGCATTTGGTGTTAAATAAAATTCTGTTGAATTTTCTAGTTTATATATATCACTATTTGTATTTCTTGAATAAATATTGTATCCTAAGCTTTGTAAATCCTTTGCTTTTTTCTCTTCTTCTTGTACTTTTGTATTTATTCTATTTTGAATATCTTGTTCATCCAATTTTTCTATTTTTAATACTTCTTGCAATGTTATTTCTTTATTGTTTCTTAAATCATAATTATATGTTTGTATAATAACTTTTTGTGCATTAGAACCTTCTTTCAAATTAGCTCTTATCATAAGTGACAAAATTCCATCTTGTACATTTGCAACATAATCAACTGTATAAATTATATTAGAGTTTTCAGTCTTTAATACATTATTTGCAATATTTAAAAATATATCTTCTATTTCTTTATTATACTCATCTGTAATTTCATTATCCACATTTATATGTGGAATATTTACTTCTAAATCATAACTATTTAATTTAGCCTCTTTTTGTTGATATCCTGTATATACTAAATCTTTATCCTGTTCTTCTTTCTTACTATTATTTTCTCCATTATCATTATTAATACCATTTATAAACAAATTACTAAATTCTGTCTCTAAGTTAATAGTCTCTTCTTCAGTTTTATTTCCGTATGGTGATTCACTTGCCAAACCTATAAAACTTCCTAAATCTATTCTTGCATAGAATTGAACATAAAAAGCTACTACAACACATATGATACAAACTAAAATAATAGATACATATAAAATTAGCTGTCCCTTTTTTATTTTATTTTTTTCTGGTAATGTTACATTCATTTTTTAACCTCGTTTTTATTTTTTCTTTTTAGTCATATCTATTTAATTATAGCATTATTTTTTTCATTTATCAACATTATTTTTGCATTAATCTTCTCATAAATTGTTGACTATTCCACGATTTTAGAGTATTATTATATAGATGTAAATTTATAAAGAAATGAGGAATTATAAGTATGTTATGTTCAGAATGTAATAAAAAGCCTGCCATACTTTTTTATAAAAAAATAGAAAATGGTAAAGAGTCTTTAGAAGGCTACTGCTATGATTGTGCCAAGAAAAAAGGTATCGATCCAGCCCAAGTCATATCAGAACAAAATAACATTTTATCTCAAAATCCAAATTCTATTAATGATATGACTCAACAATTTGAAACTATTTTTAAAGACTTAGCAGAAAATATAAATTTAGAAGACCTTGAAAATATGGAAGGAGCTATCACTTTTGATAATCAAAATAGTGATGACCCAGATAGCCCAAAAATATCAGGAGCTGCAATTCCTATTGGTTCTATTTTTTCTAATATGTTTCAAAATAAAAATGATGAAGAAGAAACTGAACCAAGTAATGGTAGAAAAAAGGTAAGAGTAGAAAAAAAGAAGAATAAAAAACAAAATAAGAAAAAGAAGTTTTTAGATACATTTGGTACTAATCTAACTGAAAAAGCTAAGAATAATGAGTTAGATATTGTAATAGGTAGAGACAAGGAAATTCAGAGAGTTATTCAAATATTAAATAGACGTTCTAAAAATAATCCTTGTTTAATTGGTGAACCTGGTGTTGGTAAAACTGCAATAGCTCAAGGTTTAGCTATTAGAATTGCTAACCAAAATGTGCCAGCTAAACTTTTAAATAAAGAGGTTTATTTATTAGATATGACTTCAATTATTGCAGGTACCCAATTTAGAGGACAATTTGAATCTAGAATGAAGGGTATTATTGATGAGTGTAAAGAATATGGAAACATTATTCTAGTAATTGATGAAATACATAACATTATTGGTGCAGGAGATGGCGAACATTCTATGAACGCTGCAAATATTTTAAAGCCTGCCCTATCTAATGGAGAAATTCAATTAATTGGAACAACTACTTTAAAAGAATATAGAAAATACATTGAAAAAGATTCTGCTTTAGAAAGAAGATTTCAACAAGTTTTAGTTGAAGAGCCAAATGAACAAGATTCTATTTCTATTCTAGAAGGTATTAAGAAATACTATGAAGAATATCACAAAGTAAAAATCTCATCTGATGTAATTCGTCAAGCTGTTATTATGTCTGAAAAATATATTCATGATAGATTTTTACCTGATAAAGCAATAGATATTCTAGATGAAGCTTGCTCTAGAAAAAACTTAGAGAACAAAGCTTTATATAAATTAGAAATGTTAAAACAAGAACTTTCTAAAGTACAAGCTGAAAAAGAAGAAGTTATTGCTGCTGACTCAACTGAAGATTATCAAAGAGCTGCTGACTTAAAAACTCGTGAGTGTCAATTGATTGAAGAAATAGATAAATTAAATGAAAAAGCAAAACCAATACAATTAACAGTACAAGATATTGCAAATGTTATTGAAAGTTGGACTAAAATTCCTGTTAAGAAAATAACAGAAGAAGAAACTCAGAAATTATTAAACTTAGAAAAAAATCTTCATAAAAGAATTATTGGCCAAGATGAAGCAGTAAGTAGTGTAGCAAGAGCAATTAGAAGAAATCGCGCAGGATTAAAAAGTACAAATAGACCACCTTCATTTATATTTGTAGGTCCTACAGGTGTTGGTAAAACTGAACTTGCTAAAAGCTTAGCTTACGAAATGTTTGGTTCAGAAGATTCAATTATTAGAATAGATATGTCTGAATATATGGAAAGTCATTCTACTTCTAAATTAATTGGTGCACCTCCAGGATATGTAGGTTATGATGATGCAGGACAACTTACTGAAAAAGTAAAAAGAAAACCTTATTCAATTATTCTTTTAGACGAAATTGAAAAAGCTCATCCTGATGTATTTAATATTTTATTACAAGTATTAGATGATGGAAAGTTAACAGATAGCCAAGGAAACACAGTAAGTTTTTCAAATACGATAATTATTATGACATCAAACGCAGGTTCTAATACTAACACAAATTCAATTGGTTTTGGAAAACAAACTCTTGACAAAGGTAAAGTTATGGACAAACTAAAAGAAGTATTTAGACCAGAGTTTTTAAATAGAGTTGATGAAATAATTAGTTTTGACCCATTAACTAAAGAACAATTATTACAAATTGTTGATTTAATGCTTAACGATACTAAGAAAGCTTTAAATGATAAAGACATTAAAATGGATATTACACCTAAAGCTAAAGAATTTTTATTAGAAAAAGGAACTGATATAAAATTTGGAGCAAGACCTTTAAGAAGAGCTATTCAAAGGTACGTTGAAGATGAATTATCTGAAATGATATTAAGAAACACTCTTCAAGATGGTCAACATGTAAAAGTAGATTTTGAAAATGATAAATTAAAATTTGAAGTTATTAAATAGGAGAAAATTATGTTAAAACATATACCAAATGCACTAACAATTATAAGATTTTTATTAATACCATTTATATTAATTTATATTTTTACAGGAAACTATATTTTAGCATTTATATTTTTTACAATATCAGCTATAACTGATATTGCTGACCGGTTGTATTGCAAGAAAATATAATTTAGTATCTAATTTTGGTAAACTAATGGATCCATTAGCTGATAAACTAACACAAATTGCAACACTTACTTCTTTAGTTGTAGTAAACATTATTCCACTTTGGATTTTAATTATTGTACTTTCTAAAGAATTTATAATGATTTGTGGTGCTTCTTTCCTTTATGGAAAAGATGTTGTAGTATACAGCAAATGGTATGGAAAATTATCAACTGTTCTACTTTATGTAGCAATTGTATTTTCACTACTTACAAAACAGTTTGAACTTACTGGAATATGGTCAAATATTGATATGGCCTTATTCTACTTAGCTGTAGTGGCTACTCTTTTCTCACTTATTATGTACATAAAAGATTTATACAAAAAAGGATTTATTGATAAACAAGATTTAAAGAAAGAAGTTACTGTTGATAAAAAAGAAAAAAGTAAAAAGAAAGAAAAAGAAAATATAAAATAAAAGTTAAACTCCCTCTGGATAAAACAGAGGGGGTTGTTTATGAAATGTATAAAATTTCTTTTCTAACTCCAGATTGCATATAGCTCTATATAAAGTGAAAATGTAACAAATATGAATACTATTGTTAAAACAATTTCATCTGGCAATATGTTAGTGAACTACCAACCACCTAAAGGTAGTTGGCTTCGAGGATGAAATTCTTTCATCCGTTTAAGAAGTTTGGTATTTA
>CALXFI010000057.1 GCA_944387535.1 uncultured Clostridia bacterium
AAAACATTAAATTACACAAAAAAACTGAGGCAGAAAACTTTTAAAGTTTTCCACCCCAACTATTGACATAGAGTCATTTTAATTTTATTATTATGCTTCTTCCTCAACCTCAAATTGTGAATTATAAAGGTCACTATAGAATCCACCTTTTGCAAGTAATCCTTCATGTGTTCCTTGTTCTACAATATCTCCATGGTTCATAACTAAGATATGGTCTGCATTTTTAATAGTTGATAATCTATGTGCAATGATAAAGCTTGTTCTACCTTTCATTAAGTTATCCATAGCATCTTGTATTTGTATTTCTGTTCTTGTATCGATTGAAGATGTTGCTTCATCTAATATTAATATTTTAGGGTCTGTTAGAATTACTCTTGCAATTGTAAGTAATTGTTTTTGCCCTGCAGACACATTGCTTGATTCTTCATTTAATAGAGAATTATATCCATTTGGCAGCGTTTTTATAAAGTGATGAACATGTGCCGCTTTTGCTGCTCTAATTACTTCATCATCTGAAGCATCTTCTTTTCCATATTTAATATTATCTTTTACAGTTCCACCAAATAACCAAGTATCTTGAAGAACCATACCAAACATCTTACGAAGTTCTCCTCTTTCAAAGTCTTTTATATTATGCCCATCTATTAAAATCGCTCCACTATTTACATCATAAAATCTCATAAGAAGTTTTACCATTGTAGTCTTTCCTGCTCCTGTAGGTCCAACAATTGCAATTTTTTGTCCGTTCTTTACACTACAATTAAAGTTATTAATAATTGTTTTATTTGGGTCATATCCAAATTTAACATGGTCAAATACTATATTTCCTTCTAATCTTGATGTATCAATAGTTCCTTTTGCTGTATCTACTTCTTCAGGTTGCTCTAAGAATTCAAAAATTCTTTCAGCAGCTGCTGCCATAGATTGTAACATACTAGAAATTTGTGCAATTTGGTTTATTGGTTGAACAAATTGTCTATTATATTGTATAAAACTTTGGATATTACCTACTGTAATTGTTCCGTTAATTGCTAAATATCCACCTGCTACTGCAACACCTACATATCCAACATTTCCTATAAAGTTCATTACAGGATGTATTAAACCTGAAAGAAACTGTGATTTCCAAGCTGAATGGTATAATGTATTATTTGCTTTTTCAAATTCTTTATCTACTTTTCCTTCTGCATTAAATACTTTTACAATATTTAATCCACCATATATTTCTTCAACTTGACCATTTACGTGTCCTAAATAATCTTGTTGGTCTTTGAAGTATCTTTGTGATTTACTAACAATAATTTTTACTAACACTCCTGCTATTGGAAGTATTACTAATGATATTAAAGTCATTTGCCAACTTATTGAGAACATCATAATTAATATACCTATTATTGTACAAACAGAGGTAATTATTTGTGTAATACTTTGGTTTAAGTTCATACTTAAAGTATCAATATCGTTTGTTATTATTGATAATACTTCACCATGTGTTTTCTTATCAAAATAATTCATTGGTAATTTATTTATTTTTTGAATAATATCATTTCTTAGTCTATAAGTAAGTTTTTGTGAAACTCCTGTCATTGTAAAGCCTTGAATTAGTGAGAATAATGCACTTGCTACATATAATCCAAGTAAGCCCAAAAGTATTGCCCCTAATTTTCCAAAGTCAATTCCTGAACCACCTGATAACTTACTTACTAAACCATTAAATATTTCTGTTGTAGCATTTCCAAGTATTTTTGGTCCTACAATTGTAAATACAGTACTTCCTACTGCAAAAATCATTACAATGATTAATGCTATCTTATATTTTGATAAATAATTTTTTATTAATTTTTTGGTTGTCTTCTTAAAGTCTTTAGCCTTCGCTGTAGACATATTCCTTCCTGGTCCTCCCATTGGTCCTGGCATATTAATTACCTCCTTTCTTGTCTAATTCTTCTTCTGACAATTGTGATAAGGCAATTTGTCTATATGTTTCGTTGTTTTTAATAAGTTCATCATGTGTTCCTATTCCTACAACTTTTCCTTCTTCTAATACTATAATTTGGTCTGCATTTAGAATTGTACTAATTCTTTGTGCTACTATTATAACTGTTTTATCTTTTGTTATTTCAGATAAAGCTTCTCTTAAAGCTGCATCTGTTTTTAAGTCTAATGCTGAGAAACTATCATCAAATACAAATATTTCAGGGTCTTTTGCTAAGGCTCTTGCAATAGAAATACGTTGTCTTTGTCCTCCTGACACATTTCCTCCACCTTGTGCTATTGGGTCTTGGTATTTTTTCTCTTTAGTTTCTATAAATTCTGTTGCTTGAGCTATTTCTGCTGCCTTTTCCATTCTTTCATCTGACATATTATCATCAGCATATTTTATATTTGATTCTATTGTTCCAGAGAATAACAATCCTTTTTGTGGAACAAATCCTATAATATCTCTTAAGTCTTTTTGAGACACATCTTTTACATTTACGCCATCAATTCTAAGTTCTCCACCTGTTACATCATAAAATCTTGGAATAAGATTTACAACTGTTGATTTTCCACTTCCTGTACTTCCAATAATTGCTGTTGTTTTACCTGGCTCTGCTGTAAAGTTTATATCTTCTAGAATTTCTGTATCTGCATCTGGATATCTAAATGATACATTTTTAAATTCTACTAATCCTTTTTTATTTGGATCAAATTTCTTTGTTTCTTCTTTATCTTTTATACTTGGTTCTGTTTCTAAAACTTCATTTATACGGTTTGCTGAAACTGATGCTCTTGGTAGCATAATTGATATCATTGAAATCATTAAGAATGCCATCACTATTTGCATTGTATATTGTATAAATGCCATCATATCGCCAACTTGCATTATACCTTGATTTACATTTTGGCCTCCAACCCATACAATTAAAACTGTAATTCCATTCATAATTAACATTAATGCTGGCATCATTATAGTCATTGCACGGTTTACAAATATGTTCGTTTTCATTAAGTCTTTATTTGCTCCGTCAAATCTCTTTTCTTCTTTTTTCTCTGTATTAAATGCTCTAATTACTTGAAGTCCACTTAATATTTCTCTTGATACTAAGTTTAGTTTATCTGTTAACTCTTGTAATTTTCTGAACTTAGGCATAGCAATAATAAATAGTGTAACTACTATAAATAGAACAGCAAGTATTGCAACACCTATAATCCATGCCATTGAATTATCACTAGTTGTTAGTACTTTAATAAATCCACCAACACCAATAATTGGGGCATATACAACTACTCTAAACAATATTGAAATCAGCATTTGTATTTGTTGAATATCATTAGTGCTACGTGTAATTAATGATGCTGTTGAGAATTTATTTAATTCTCCTGTTGAGAAACTAAGTACTTTTTTAAATACTTTTTCTCTTAGAGTTTTTCCAAGTTTAGCTGCTACTCTTGCAGATAAAAGCATAATTGTAATTGCTGATGCCATACTAATTAATGCAACTCCAAGCATTTGTAAACCAGTAAACAATATATAGTTGTTTTGAAGTTTATCTGTATCTACTCCTAAATCTTTATATATGTTTTTTACTTCTGTTACCGCTGCTTGTTCTTTTATTGAGTCTTGCATTTCATCAATTTTCTTTGTAAACTCACTTAATGCCGCACTTCTTTGTTCTTCTGGCATAGATTTAATTATGTCAAGTATACTCATATTTTCAATAGCTGCTTTTTGTTCTTCTGGTACATTTTGAGCAAAAGCTTCTTTTATTTTTGTTGCTGTCTCTTCACTCGTTACTGTAGAAAGTTCCATTAATGGACTTGCCATAATGCTAGATAGCTCATCTTCTTTTTCTTCATCAATATCATTTAGAACATATAATGTTCCTGGTTCTACACTATAGTCTTTTCCTAAATAATTTTTTAATACTTTTTCTTGTTCTTTTGATGGACTTTCTCCTACTAAAGTATAGTTTTCAGTTATTTTGTCATCATCTTCTGAGAACATTAAAATATTTTCCATATCTTCTTTACTAATTATTTGTGGCACTGCTGTTTCAATTCCACCAGATTGTATTCCTTCATTAACTATTTTTGATGTATAATCTGGTAATCTTAAATCTGCCTGTGCTTGTACAATTAACAATAGAATAATTAGTACAACTGCCCAAAAAGAATTTTTTAGATTTTTTAATACTTTTAGCATATTCCTCCTCCTTCTATATATAAAATAACACCATATCTCATTATATGTGACATGGTGTCATTTTGTCAATATCATTTATTATAATTTAACAAAAAATTTACATTTTTCTAAATACCCCTGCAACTTTTCCAAGTATTTCACAATTAGGCACAATGATTGGGTCCATTGTACTATTTTCTGGTTGTAATCTAATATGGTCTTTTTCTTTATAAAATGTTTTTACTGTTGCTTCATCTCCAATTAATGCAACTACAATTTCTCCGTTATTTGCTGTATTTTGTCTTTTTACTAATATGTAATCTCCATCTAAGATACCAGCTTCAATCATACTTTCTCCACGTACAGTTAGCATAAAGCTTTCTGAGTTTCCAACAAAGTCAATTGGAATTGGGAATGTATCTGTTACATTTTCTACTGCTAAAATTGGCTCTCCTGCTGTTATCTTTCCAATTATAGGAACTTCTACTAATTCTTTTTGTGTATAGAAGTCTTTGCTTGATGTCATTTTTGGCTCTCCTGAACCACCTTTTAATAATCTTAGAGTTCTTCCTTTTTTGTCTTGTCTTTTAATATAACCTTTTTCCTCTAGTTTTTTTAAATATCCATGTACAGTCGCAGTTGAACTTAAATCTACAGCTTTTCCTATCTCTCTTACTGATGGTGGATATCCTTGTGTCATTATTTGTTTTTCGATGAATTTTAATATTGACTTTTCTCTTCTATTTAGTTCTGGCTTTTTCTTTCTTTGCATATATTATCACTCCCGTTTTTAATTTGAGACTATAATATCATACAAACAAAAAAATGTCAAACATATTTTTGATATTTTTAAAAAAAGTTTAATTTTATTTATTACACAAAACTTTAGACGCTTAATTTAAGCGTCTATTTAATGAAAGTACCTGGATCTATCTGAACACCATCTTTTAACATTTCAAAATGTAGATGTGGCTCATCTGCTATTTCAAAAGTAGCAGTATTACCAACAGTACCTATACTTTGTCCTTTTTCTACCTTTTCTCCTTCTACTACAAACTCAGAACTCAAAAGGTTGGCATAAACAGTTTGGTAGCCATCATCATGTTCAATAGTAATTGTTAAACCATATCTTGGATCATTTTTAATAGTTTTAACAGTACCTGCTTCTGCTGCTTTTACAACAGTAGTTTTATCAGCTTTAATATCTATACCTAAATGTGTTGTCCATTCTTGTAGAGTTTCAGAATACACTAAATTATCTTTAGCAAATGCTTTTATAATTTCTCCTTCAACAGGTTTTTCAAAAGATAATTCTTTTTTAGTTTCTTCTGTTTTGGTTTCACTCGCATTAGTAGTTTGAGTCGTTTTCTTTGTTTCTGTCTTAGTTGTATTTGTTTGGTTTTGGGTCGTTGCTGTACTATTAGTTGTATTTGTACTTGTTATATTATTTTTTGCAGTATTAGTTTCATTTTCAGTTTCATTTACAGATTTACCAATCTGTGTACTTACACTTTCTGTATTTGTATTAGTAGTATTTTCCGTGTTATTATCACTTGTTATATTTGCCATTTCTCCAAAATCAATTGCACTATCTTGCATTTCTTCACTTAAAGATCTGCTATACATAAGTAAAGCAACTAAAATAACAGTAAGAACCGCTACTCCTATAATAGAATACATTATAATTTTATTTTGCATAGCATCTTTGCTATTATTTCTTGCCCTATTATCTCTTCTCATATTTCTCATATTATCCTCCTTCAAATTTTTATTAATACAAGTATTTCCTATTTTGAAGAGATTATACATTTTTGGATATAATTTTATAAAGAATTTACTTCTGAAATTTCTACTCCAACATAAAAATGTTTAATTATATCCTCATAATTTTTTCCTTCTTTTGCTAAAGTATCCGCACCTGTTTGGCTCATCCCAACGCCATGTCCATAACCCTTTACCGAAAACTTTACATTTCCATTTTCTTTTATTATTTCAAAATTAGTTGACCTTAAACCAAGTAGACTTCTAGTTTCTGTTCCAGAAAGCTCATGATTTCCAAACTTTACTGTTTTTACTCTTCCACTATCAGTATAGTTTAATATTTTTAAATCATCATTATTGTTAAAATCAATCGCAATATCTTCATATTTAGTTTTTAACTTTTCTATTAATTCATCTTGTGTAAATGTTGCTTCTGAACTGTATTGTGTATATCCTTCTTCTCCAGCAGTTTCCACCACTTGCAAATACGGATATTCAGTTCCGCCACCCCAAACATTTACAGGAAGTTCTGTTGCCCCTCCACTATTTGAGTGAAAAAATGCATTTATAGGAGCACCATTATATGTAATTATCTTTCCTTTTGTTTCATTTACGCTTTGTTCTATCTTTGCCCAATTACTCTCTTTCTTATCCTCATCCCATTTAGCAAGTCGTTCTTCTTTTGATATCCATGCTTGGCAACAAGAGGAATCATCACAAATATCTGCATTTTCGTGTTTTTTATTCTGTATTTTATAAATAGTATATGTTCTTGCAACAACTGCTTGTGCCTTCAATGCTTCTAATTCAAAATCAGCAGGCATTTCGGCTGACACAACATTACAAAGATATGTATCTATTGGAACTTCTTCGACTTCGCTAGTTTTTGTATGTAATAACTTTATTGTTCCATAATTTTTATAATCATATGCATCATTATTTACTTGACTTGTATTTTCACTTACATCATTTTCAGGAGCTCTTGCTGAAACCTCCATATTCTTTTTAGTAAGTAAAGCTGGAAGTAAAAAGAATATTAATAAAAATACAAAAAAATAGATAAAAACTTTTTTCATCCTACCACTCCTAAAATTCCCCATATATTATTTTATGAGCATAACTTTGTTTTCATACTATTTAAAACTTTTCTTTCTATTCTAGATACTTGAACTTGTGTTACTCCTAAAATTTCTGCTACTTGGCTCTGAGTCTTTTCTTTAAAAAATCTAAGTAAAATAACTTTCTTATCTCTTTCGTTCAAATCTTTTATCAGCTCATTAATTACAATCTTGTTAGTAAGAATCTCTTCTTCGTCTTTATCTGTAGATAATCTATCAATTAAATTAATACCTTTTTCATTTTTAGAATTACTATTTGTATTTCCTTCAATAGACTCCGGTTTTCTCGTTGCTTCCATTGCTAAAACTATATCTTCTTTAGATACTTTTAATTCTTTTTCTATTTCTTCTATACTTATATCTTCTCCTTTTTTATAAAAATATTCTTTTTGTAACTCTCTTATTTTGATTCCTAATTCTTTAATGCTTCTGCTTACTTTAATTGGTCCATCATCACGAATATATCTTTTGATTTCTCCTATCATATATGGAACAGCATATGTTGAAAGTTTTACTTCAAAATTAGTATCAAATCTTTTTACAGACTTAATAAATCCCATACATGCTATTTGGTATAAATCTTCTTTTTCATATCCCCTTCCTTGGAACCTTTTTACTATAGACCAAATAAGTCCATTATTATTATTTATTAATTTTTCTAGCTCATTTGTATCTCCTTCCTGAGCTTTTTCTATGGATTCTTTATCATTTTCGTACATATTCTCCTCTTTTCTTTTTAAGAATTTGTCATAAGCATTTTAAATTCATCTTCATCTTTATCTTCTTTTGGCTTTATCACTTTAGACATTGTAACTTTTGTTCCTAAACCTATAACAGACTCTACTTCCATTTTATCCATAAAGCTTTCAATAATAGTAAATCCCATGCCTGATCTTTCTAAGTTTGGCTTTGTTGTATATAATGGTTCTTTAGCCATTTCTACGTTTTCTATACCTTTTCCTTTATCTGAAATTTCTATTATAATCTCATTACTTTTAAGCCAAGCTGAAATTTTAACAACTCCTTGTTTTTTATCATATCCATGAATAATACTATTCGTAACAGCTTCTGATACTGCAGTTTTAATATCTGCAAGCTCCTCTATTGTAGGATCTAATTGTGAAGCAAAAGCTGCAACAGCTATCCTCGCAAAAGCCTCATTTGAAGACTTACTAATAAATTCTAATTTCATCTCATTATTATACATATTTCCTTCCTTTCTTCGCATTGGGGACGTTTCCTTTGCGACTATTTTTTCGTTTTGGGGACATACCATTTATAGATGTGTCCCCGATGCGAATTTTTTTACGCATAGGAAACGTCCCCAACGCGACATTAATTTAATTCTACTGTTGGAATTAATTTTAATATACCGCTCATATCAAAAATTCTTTTTACACTTTGAGTTAAATTACTTACTCCTAATTTTGCGCCTATCATATTTGCAAACTTATACCTTCCAATTACTAATCCTATTCCTGCGCTGTCCATGAAAGTAACACTATCAAAATCAAATACAACTTTTTTAGGCATATATCTCTCCATCTCATAATCCGCTCTCCTCCTTATCTCTTGTACACTATGGTCGTCAATTTCAGACGTTATCTTTAAAACCAACAGCTTGTCCTTTTCGTAAAATTTTGACTCCATATATCTCCTTCCTTTCTAAAAATTTACATTAATTATTATATTACCATTTCCATTATTTTCCAAGAGTAAAAAATAAGAAGTTTTGTCGATTTAAAAGAACTTTTCGACAATACTTTTTGTTACAATCGAGTAGGGAAAATTTAAATTAATTTTTCCCTCTCACACCACCAGTACGTGCCGTTCGGCATACGGCGGTTC
>CALXFI010000058.1 GCA_944387535.1 uncultured Clostridia bacterium
CTAATTCTCAGTCGAGGATTTTCAGCTCTAAACCTCCTGCATTGATCGCGTTTTATTAATTCTGTCCGGATATCAGATGACATAATTATTTTAATTGATAAACAAGGTGGGTTATATGATTAAAGAAAAAAGAATTGAAAAAGGCTACACACAAGAAAAAATGTCAAAAATTTTAGGAATTAGTTTAAGACAATATGTAAGAATAGATAATGAAGAAGATTTACCTAGAAGGGATGTATTAAAAAATTTAATTAAAGAACTAAATTTAAGTAATGAAGAAATTGGAAAATATATAAGAAAAATGACAGAAAACATTATTTAGTTTTTTGTCATTTTTTCATTCTTATTTTTTATTTCACTTTTTATATTATTCTACTAATTTTTAATATTATTTAGTAGAAATATGTATATTCTCAATATCAGCTTTCATTTCTCTAGAAATAATATTTTGTATTTGTGCAATTTCATCTTCTTTTAATTCTTGTGTTCCTATAATTACACTAATACTTTCATCATTAACAAAAATTACACTATTTTCAAAACCTTTTGTTTTAAGAAGATTTTCAGATATCATAATACTATTTTTAGTATTATTTATTTTTGTAATCTCTTCTGTAGCGGATTGTTTTTGTGTTTCTGATGCATTTGAACTATCTAAGATATTTTCATAAGTTTCAATCATTTGTGAATACATTGTATCTCTTTCCAATTTTGATTTTGTGAAATAATCATCTGTTGTTGCACTAGTTTCCTGCACTGTTGTATTTTGAGCTGTAGTATTTGTGTTATTTGTTATATTCGCATTTTCTGCTACTTGATTTTCTGTTGAGTTTGTTTCACTTGTTTCGTTAATTGTATTATTTTCTATAGCTTCACTACTAACAAGTCTTACATCTCCTATATTTGCATACTCATCTGTTTCATTTACCATACTACTTGCTTGCACAGCTTCATCAGCAGTTCTAGTAGTATAATTTAAGTATCCTGCAACCATTAGCATAACAGCTATAACATAAATAATAACTTGATTTTTCTTTAATAATTTCATAATAAAAATCTTCCTTTCTTTAAAAGATGTATCTAAAAGGGAACGTCCCTAACTAGACATTTCAAATACCTGTATTTTATGTGTTGCTAAGCCAGTTACTGCTTCAACAGCTTGAATTATGTTGGTTTTTACTTCTGCATTATTTGCTCCTCTTGCTGTTATTATTGCTCCCTCAATCTTTGGTTTTATTATCTTTGCCGTTATTGGAGTTTTTGTTCCATCACCTTCTTGAAATATAACATCTTTTTGTGTATCTGTCTCTTCTATTTTTCTAGTACCTCCAGAATCATCACTTTCTTCTGTTGTACTTGTAGTAGAATTTTCATTATACATAGCTACAACTTCGCTTGATTCTGAATAATTTAAACACACTTCTACTTCTCCTACTCCTTGTATTTTTGATAAAATATTTTTTAATTTTTCCTCTAAGTTGTCTGTGTTTTCTACATTATTATTAATATTGTTCGTTGTTACTACCACCCCATTTGTACTTGCTAATTGCTTAGATGTATCATTTGTTGTTTCTTTGTTATTTGCTTCTTCATTTCCATTCCATATAAAATTTATTATAACTATTGTTATAATGAGTAGTACTACAAAAAATACTAAATTCTCTATTTTCTTTTTATCATTTCCAACCACTCCTTCTTTTTCATCCTTTTCTTCACCGTCTTCATCTTTTTTAGGTAATAACTTTTTTAATTTATCTCCAAGCATTTTTCACTCACCCCATATTCTTCTATTAAAAATTTTTTAATATTCTGAATATCACTTCTTGTCACCTTACTATTTGTTCTATCCTGCACATTATTTTCTTCATTTTCATCTTGCTGTTTTTTTGCCCCGTCCCCAGAAACATCTACTTCTTTTATTCTTTGTACTCCTGTTACTATTTTATTTTCTATACTTTCTTTTTGCGCTTGATTATTATTACTATTTTCACCAATAGTATCATCATTACTTTCATTTTCAATTTTTTCTTTTATTCTTAATTCTATTTTACTAATACCTGTTTGATTTTCTTCTTGACTCTCTTTAGTTGGTACTTCTGCTTGTACTTTACAAGAAGATATCTTATATCCTTGTTCTTCTACTTTTTTTGTTATATCTTTTTCTAATTCATCTTGATAAAGCTCTTTTATTCTTTGATCCATACTTGTTTGATTTAAAGTATTTGTATCTTCATTTATATTACTATTATCATAATTAACTACATTACTGTTTTCTTCTGTATAATAATCTTCTAAATTAATAGATGCTAAGCTTAATTTATCCTTATTTTGTATAACTGGTGATATTATATTAAATATTACAAATATTCCTAATACCATTCTTATATATTTTTTTGTTTTATTATTTGGTAAAATCATCTCTAAAATTGATACTAATACAATAGTCACACCTAAACTCTTAGCCCATGAACTTATTACTTCTATCATTTTTATAGTCTCCTCTATTTTGTGTTAATTTAATTTAATTTTGTTTTTTATTTTATTTACTATCTATACATCATCGCACTATTTGACATTTTTAATACTAAAGCTGTTCCTATAATTAACATTACAGAAATAGCACAAAGTATCCCTAAAAATATTTTAAATACATCTCCCATTTGGTCTAAAAGATTTGTTATTTTTTTGTCTGCAATTACCTCTGTTACTGCTCCTAATAATTTATAGCAAACAGTTAGAATTGCAAGTTTAATAATTGGCATGATACAAATTCCAATTATAATAATAGCTCCTACAACTCCTACTGCATTTTTCAACACTACTCCAGACCCTAAAACTGTATCTACTGCATCACCTAATATTTTTCCGAACTACTGGTACTGCTGAACTTACCACTGCTTTTGTCGCTTTAGCTGTTATTCCATCTACTGATGCTGACATTGTTCCTTCTAAAGATACAACTCCTACAAATATAGTTAAAACTATTCCTAAAAACCATACTATTCCAGATTTTAAAAAGTTTGCTAGTTTATCTACTTGTACCTGGTCTGATATTTTTGATATTATTACTAAACTTGTAAATACCAAAACAAGTGGTATTATTAAAGTTTGTAACATATTACCTATAAAATTAATTATAAATAATATTATTGGTTCTATTACACTTGAAGTTGTAATACTTCCTGTATACATCATTAAAGCCATAAGTAGTGGGACTAAGCAATTCATAAACCCTACTAAATTATTTGCTGTATCTTGTACTAGTTTTACTATGTCTGAAAAATTACTCATTATTATTGTTACTATTAAAATGTATTGAACATAAAATATTAATTTACCAATAGACTCATTTTCCAAGCTTTCACTTACAGATTTTAAAATACTATGTATTATAATTATTACAAGTATTGAGACTATACTTTTTATTGTAGTTCCTACTTCACTGCCTAGTAAGTTCCAAATTCTATTTATTAAAGTACTATTATCTACCTTTCCACTTATTGCATCATTTAATAAATCTCCTATATCTATTCCATCAAAAAACTCTCCACTATATTCTTTACTTTCATCTATAAAATCTTCTATCTTAAATTCTTCTTGTTGGTCTTTTATTGTTTCATCATCACTTGTTTCTGCATAAGAAATATTGTTAACGACAACTAACAGCAACACTAAAAAGGTTATTAGTATTTTTATAAAATTCTTCATTTGTACTTCCTTTTTCTTCTACGGCAACACATCTAATATTATCTCTAATAAGCTTGATATTATTGGTATTGACATAGATATAATAATAATTTTTGTTCCTATTTCTATCTTACTTGCAATTGCTGCCTCTCCAGAGTCTTTACATATACTTACTGCAAATTCAGATAAAAATGCTATTCCTGTTATTTTAATTAAGAGTACTAGAAAAGTACTATTAATAGAAACTTTATCTGCAAAAGACTGAAGAAGGCTTACAATTCCTGAAAGCTCGTCCGCAACTAATAATAAAATTAAAACACCTGTTAGCAAACTTATATATATTGCAAACTCAGGTCTATATTGTTTTAACAAAATAATAATAATTAATGCAATTAACCCAATCCCAATAATTTTTATAACTTCCATATTTCTTTTCCTTTAAAGATTAAATATAGTTCTTACTGTATCAAATAAACCGCTAATTTCTTTAATTACCATTGTTAAAACAATTACTAAACCTGCTAAGGTTGTCATCATTGCCTGATCTTCTCTTCCTGCTCTTACCAATACTTGATGTAAAACTGCAACTAAAATTCCTATTGCTGCTATTTTAAATAACAAATTTATATCCATTATAATCCCCCTATACCTTTTTACTTTTATCAACATAAAATTATTACAATTGCTAATCCTAAAACTGTTCCTAATCTCGTATAGAGTTTTTCATTCTTTTTTCTTTCTTCTTCTGCTTCTTTTATTTGTCCTTCTAAAAATTCTTCTGTTATTTCTATTTGGCTTATTTGTCCTTCTACATCAGTTTGTCCAAGTAATTTAGATAATGTTTTTATTATCTTTTTATCTTCTTTTTTCAAATTACATTCTGTTTTTTCCACTGCTAATTCCCAAGCTTTGCTTGCTGGATTTTCTTTCATTTCTTCTTTGGCTGAATTAAAAATATTCCCTACATTTTTATTTACATTTTGGGATATTTCAGAAAAGACTTCTGGTATTGGTTCATATGTAAATTTTATTTTTGTTTTTAATATGTTTAAAGCATTTTTTATATCTTCTAACTCTTCTAATCTATTTATATATTTCTTTGATAAAAACTTTCCAATCAAAGTAGATGAAACTAATATTAAAAATAATATAAAACACTTTATTAACTGCATAACTAAACTTGTCCTTTCTATTTTTATACATTAAAACATCATTTCTTCTTTCTTTCTTTTAATTTTTACTTTTCCATTTCCCATTTTTTACTATTTTTAATATTATATGAACTAAAAAGTTTTTTAGAACTAAATTTAATAAATATATTTATTAAAGAAAAATTATTCTTTCTATTTGTTTATTTTCTATTAACTCATTTATATCTTTATTTAACTTTATTTCTTCTAAGCTACTTCCATGCATTGTAAAAATTCCTTTTACTCCTGATATAGTTGCTTCCTTTATTGCCTCTACATCTTCTTTAGATCCTATTTCATCACAAGCAATTACCTCTGGTGCCATAGAACGAATTAACATTTTCATGCCTTTTGCCTTAGATACATTTTCTATTACATCTGTCCTTGAGCCTATATCATTTTGTGGCTCTCCTCGATACATTGCTGCAATTTCTCCTCTTTCATCTACAACACCACAATTTTTTCCTCTAAAGCCTATTTCTTGCACACCATTACTTATATTTCTTATAACATCACGAAGCATTGTTGTCTTTCCTTTTCCTGGTGGAGATACAATTAATGTGTTATTTATAGAATTATTTTTAATATCTATAATCTTGTCCAATATTTTTAAACTACACCCCAATACTTCTCTTGCTATTCTAAAATTTAAGCTTGTTATATACTTTACATTAATTATTTTTCCGTTTTCTATAACTGCTGTTCCAGTAACTCCCACTCTATGCCCACCTTTTACAGTAATAAAACCTTCACATATTTGGTTTTTATACGCATAAATAGAATTATTACAAAGCCTTTCTAACGTAGCTAAAATTTCATTTTGATTAACTTTATATTCTATTACTATCTCACAGTTTCTTAATTTTAATATTATAGGTCTATTGCATCTAATTCTTATTTCTTGTAACTCGTCCAAAATTCTTTTATTCTTATTAATTGTATCTCTTATTAAATTACCTACATTACTTGAAAAGTAGTTTAACAACTCACTTATATCTTTCATTTTCTTCCTCCAAAATGAGACAAATAGGGGCAGCCCTTTTTGTCTCACAAAAAAAGACATATATTATTATATGCCTCTTTTTTTTATTTAGAACTTTTGTACAAAACAAATTGTACATTATTTTGGATTTATAACAGCTCTATAAATTAATCCTGTTTCTTGATCTCTTTCAAATTCCACTCTATAGTAGCTTTCTGCAACAACTTCATCCTTAATTGCTGCTATATTTTGTCCATTTACTTCATACTCTTCACCATTAAAATTAATTTCTTTTATTTGTCTATCTTCACTTTGTTGCTCATTGTTTAATTCGATTGTACTAAGTAAACCTCTTACAGTCACTCCTTGTAAATTTGTACTTTGATATACTTCAAATTTTTGATTAAAAGTTGCTACATCTTCTTCAGTAACTTGTGGCTTATTCAAATTATTTAAAGCTTCTGTATAGCTTCCAAGTGATGGCACTAAACACATTAATGGATTTTGGCCTTCTGCTAAGCCTAACTCTTGCATTTGCTCTGTATTTACTTCTGTTAGTCTTTGCTCTACTGCCATTAAAAAGTTATTTACTGTTTCTTCGTCATAATTTGTAAGTACCATACTATTATCTGTTGTGAAATCTTCTATACCTACACTATCTGCAAAGTTTACATTGTTTTCTAGTTTATAATTATAAACTTTAGCTCCACTTTCTAGACCTAACTCATAAGTTTCTTTTACATTTTGTCCATCTAGGCCATCATAATTTATCTTTCCTGTTATTTTTAAATTCTCATTATTATAATTTAAATCAACTGTAATATCATATTTAACATTGCTACCATTTAATGTTTTTTGTACATCTATTCTTATTTCATTTAGTGATAATACTATTTTACTTGTTCTTCCACTCTTTTTATAAACTGTTATACTAAAGTTTTCATTAGATAATTCATTATTATTTTGAATATTTTGTATCAACTCATCAACTGTGTTGGATGTTATATTTGCTGAATTTCTTATTTGTTTAATATATCCATTTAACTTATCTAACATAGCTTGATCATTTTTTAAGCCCTCTAATATCTGAACCAAAATATCTTTTAATTCATCTCCACTTAATGTAAGTACATACCCTGTACCATTTGCATCATTTACATTTGAGAATTTATCTTCGCTTATATTTTGTATAATATTCATATAATTACTAATCTCTTCTTGTGAAAATGAAATACTTTTTACTTGTTCTACATCTTTAACTATATTATTAACATCTTGTATGCTTTCAGTTTCGTCTCCTTCAAGAGTATCTATTTTATCTGTTTCTACATTTATAAACTTGCTTCCTACATAATCTGTTTGTAAACCTACTTGATTTCCTATTTTCCTGTATATCACAGGAAATGTTACAGAATCAGAATAATTTATACTGATATTTTCTTGTGTTTTTGAATTAGTATTATCAGTTTGTCCTGAAAAACTAATATTAAAACTATTTAAGCTATCAAGATTAGTAACTGTAGGGTCTTGTGCAGTTACAGTAAAATTTCCTTCATTTGCATATGAATTTGTACTCTTTTTTTCATAATAATTCTTTATATTATTTTCTACAAATCCATTATCTTCTTCTCCTATTTGAGTAATATATTTAAAGAATAATTCTTTATTTCCTCTAAATATATCTGTTGTAAAATATACAAGTAGACCTCCTGTTATCAATATAATTATTGCTAATACTATAATTAAAATAACTATTATTTTTTTATTTTTCTTTTGATTCATAAATACTTTTCTCCTCTAACAATATATTATTGCTTAAGTCTTATTCTTCCCAGTTGTGATAAATATTAGAAACATCATCTAAATCTTCTAGATTTTCTATTAGTCTTTCCATTTTTTCTGCGCCTTTTTCATCTAGTTTTACTGTTGTTGTTGGTACCATTTGTACTTCTGCTTCCAAAAATTCTAATCCAGCTTCTTCTAGTTTTTCATGTACTGTTGAAAAATCACTAGGATCTGTTGTTATTTCATATACTTCATCTAGAGTTTGGAAATCTTCTGCTCCTGCATCTAAAGCAAGCATCATTAATTCATCTTCGTCCATAGAAGTACTTTCTTTATCTATTACAATAACTCCTTTTTTATTAAACATATATGATACACAACCAGTTGTTCCTAAATTTCCTCCAGCTTTGTCAAATACATGTCTTACATCTGCCGCTGTTCTATTTTTATTATCTGTTGCAGCCTCTACTATTACTGCTACACCATTTGGTCCATATCCTTCATATGTAATTTCTTCATAATTTTCATTACTTGCAGAAGCTTTCTTTAATGCATTATTTATAGTATCATTTGGCATATTTGCTGCCTTACATTTTGCAATTACATTTTTTAATTTTGAATTTGCTGCTGGATCTGGTCCACCTTCTTTTACTGCAATTACTAATTCTCTTCCTAATTTTGTAAATACTTTTCCTCTTGCTGCATCTGCTTTTCCTTTCTTTGCTTGTATATTATGCCATTTACTGTGTCCTGACATTTTAATTCCTCCTTCTCAATTTTTTCAGTATTTAAGCCACTTTCGGCTGTTCTATCATATAAACATCAAGTGAAATTTCTTTATTGTTCTTTGCCCATTTATATAGGGTTTCGAGGTTCTTTACCCAACGAATTGTGCCAAAATTGTGCCAGAAATTTCAGATTGTTTTTTATGTAAATAGATTATTTTGTTGTTAAATTTATCCAATTTTTAAACAACACTACAAGTATTTTATCATACTTTTTTTATTTTGTGTAGTGTTTTTTACAAATATTATTTGCGTTCTACTCATGTTAGTATTATACATTTACTCCTTTAAACATATTTTTGTATTCACATCAAAATTGTAA
>CALXFI010000059.1 GCA_944387535.1 uncultured Clostridia bacterium
TGTTCAAAGTAATCTGCTATTTCTTGGCTTGTATATCCTTTCCCTGCTATATCTATTTGTGTTTCGTTCCACAATAGTGTTACTTCTTCTCTTATTTGTGCTAGGTCTGTCTGTTCTTTTGCTTCTCCTACTTTTCCTAATATTCCATTATCTCCTGTAAGTGATGCTATTGTTACTCCTGCAAGAATTAGCAAAACAACAATAGTCACTACTAATGCTACTAATGTGATACCTTTTTTGTTTCTCAAATTCTCTGTAAACTTCATAAATTTACCCCTCTCTTTGTTTCATAAATAATATATTTAAAACTTTTCGACAAAGTTCTAATTCTCTCTTTTTCATTATACAGTTTGTGCAATTGTTTTGCAAGTATTTTTGGGTGCATATTAAAATGTTTTTAAAATGTAAAATGTTTGTAATATAATTGTAATTTTATAGACTTAAAGGAGGTGACTATATGCGAAAATTAAAGATACCTCAAAACCATAGTGGTATTAGCAAAACTTTAAGGTTACCAGAAAATCTGGTTAATGACATCCAAATTTTAGCAGACATTAAAAACATTTCCTTTAACAAAGCAGTATCAGAACTATTAGAATTTTCTTTAAAAAATTTGGATGAAGAAGATGAAAAAATAATTGAAGAAAACGTAAAGACTTTTCTACTATATATTAATCAAATATTTAGTATACAATATTTTGTATACTTTCACTATAACTTTTACTTATCAATGTACTTTTATTATTTAGTTTTAATTTTTATAGCATTTACTTCTTAATTAAAAAATTTAATTCAAAAATTTCTCAAAAAATAACTTTAAAACATGTTAAAATCTACTATTTTACTCAATCTACTATTTATAATTATTTATTTTTTTATTTTTAACCTATAGTTACATTTTTTATGTATATCACTATTTCTTGACATTTTGTTGCTTTTTGGGACGGGGTCAAAAAACAGCAAAATTTTATTAAAAAATGCAAAAATAAAAAATAACAAATAAATATAAAAAGACCTTATATACCCAAGTTAGTAATATAAGGTCTATTTTTTAATTGTATAAAAAATATATAAGTGTTTTTTTAGATTAGGCAAATTTGCGTAGGGGATATTAAGGGTAGCAAATTGCCGGTAAGCGAAGCTTAAATCTAAAAAAGCACTTCAATCCCCTACTATGTTTACTTTTTATAAGTATATATAAAAAATAAACTGATAATTTTGAAAAATAGTTTTGCTGTTTTTTTGCCCCGTCCCAAAAAGCAGCATATCAAACGTTAGAAAATTCTTAAAATATCATTATAAGTAACCATTAAGAATATACCAATTATAATTGCAAAACCAACTAATTGTATATTTATCTCTGTTTGTTGTTTTAGAGGTTTTCTCCTTATTGCTTCTATTAATAAAATTAGTAACTTTCCTCCATCTAAAGCAGGTATTGGTAAAAGATTAGTAACTCCAAGTGATAGCGAAATTAATGCCATCATTTCAAAGAACTCTCTAAAGCCATTAGTATTTGCAACAACCTCTGAAATACCAACCGGTCCCATCATTTGGTCTAATCCTACATTTCCTGTAAATAATTGTCTTAAATTGTCGAATATTGAAAATACAAATACTTTAGTTTCCATCCAACCATTTATACACCTATTTATAAAAGTATCTTTAGCATATTTCATATTAACACCTAAGTAGTATGTTGATACTACATCTGGAACTAAATTCACAGTTACTTCTGCATTGCCTCTTTGTAATGTAAATTCTATTGCTTCATTATCTTGATTATCCTCATTTACACTTTCATTTTGGTTTTCTTTTACATTTTCGTTTTCATTACTACTTTTATTTAATATTTCTATAGCCTTATCTCTACTACCATCTACCGCTTCTCCATTAATCTTTAATATTACATCATTATTTTCTATTCCTGCTTTTTTAGCAGCGCTTCCTTTATCCATTGTAATAATTTTTGCTTCATCATCTAAATATATTCCTGTAACTCTAGATTTTACCTCTGTTGGTTTTACCGTAAAATCAAGCAATTCTCCATTTCTTTCTACTTGAACTTTTACTTCTTCCCCATTGTTTTTATTCATAACTTCATCTAAATCATATTTACTTTTAATTTCTTCATCATTTACTTTAACTATTTTGTCCCCTGCTTGTAAGCCTGCTTCTGCAGCTGCATAACTATCAATAGTAGAATCTATTTCATTAGAAATATATGTTCCTGAAGTTGAAACTAAAATAAAATATACAATAATAGCAAATATAATATTTACAGTAGCACCTGCTACTACAATTGCCATCCTCTTTGGAATACTAGCCTTAGAAAAAGAGCCTTCTTTGTCAGACTCCTCATCCTCTCCTTCCATACTAACAAAACCACCAAGAGGAATTAACCTTAAAGCATATTTAGTTTCTTTACCTTGTTTTTTCCAAATAGTAGGCCCAAATCCAATTGCAAATTCATTAACTTTAACTTTGCAAAGTTTTGCAACTGTAAAATGGCCTAACTCATGTATAAGAATTAAAAATCCAAGTAAGACTATAATCTTTATAGCTATAATTAAAACTCCTACCAATACAAAATACCCCTCCTAATTATCTTTCCTCTATATACATATTAGTATTCTACTACAATAAAGTAAACATAGCATATGCAAAAGGTGCTAAAAATATTAAACTATCTATTCTGTCTAGCATACCACCATGACCTGGTATTAAATTACTAAAATCTTTTATTTCTACATATCTTTTAATACTAGATGCTGCAAAATCTCCTATTTGACCTATTAAGCTTAATATTAAACCTATTCCTGAAATAACTAAATATGAATAATTCATACCAAAGAAAGTATTTACAATATATGTATAAATAAGCACTAATACTATAGCTCCTATTGTACCAGCAATACAACCTTCAATTGATTTTTTAGGGCTTATCTTACTAAATTTATGTTTTCCAAATAATGTCCCTGCAAAAAATGCTACTATATCTGTTCCCCAAGATGCAATTATTATATACCAAATTAAGATTTTTCCATTATCCATACCATCAATTAAAGCAACAAACATCATGAAAAATACTATGTAAAAAATTCCTATAAAAGTAAATGCTATATCTTTAAAATTAGTTTTCATGTTTGTTACAATTATCTGTGAAAATAGAATTAATAATATTATTGGTATTGATAAAGTAACATACATCCCTATATATTCATTTGGAATAAAATGCATAAAGGCAATAGATAGACAACTTAAATATCCAATCCACTTTACTGGCTTTGCTACTTTCGATACTGCATTAAAATACTCGTTCATAGCAAGAAGAGTAATGGCTGCTAAAGCTATATCTACTACAATATTATTCCCAAATATTAAAATTATTAACACCAAAGGGAAACCTAATAACCCTGATGTTATTCTTTTTATATCCATTTTTTTCATTCCTTTTCCTTTAATTTGCTCCAAATTTTCTTGTTCTTTTTTGATACTCTATTATAGCATTATCTAAATCCTCTTCATTAAAGTCTGGCCAATTTTTATCTACAAATAAAAACTCTGAATATACTACTTGCCAAGGCAAGAAATTACTTAACCTTAACTCTCCACTTGTTCTAATTAATAAATCAGGATCTGGCATCCCTGCAGTATATAAGTTATTAGATATCAATTCTTCATCTATATCATCTATTTTTACTTTATCTTCCTTTACATCTTTAGCTATTTTCTTTACTGCTTTTACTATTTCATCTCTTCCACCATAATTTAATGCAATATTAAAAGTAACTCCTGTATTATTCTTAGTTCTTTCCATACAATTTATAATACTCTTTTGCATACCAGTAGATAAAGCTGTAATATCTCCTAAGATTTTCACCCTTATATTTTCTGTATCTGCTCTTTTTGAATAATCATCCAAATAACTTTGAAGTAACATCATAAGTGCACTTACCTCATCAGCTGTTCTTTTCCAATTTTCTGTTGAAAAAGCATATACTGTTATATACTCTAAGCCTATCTTATTTGCATATCTAACTATTTTTTCTAAAGTTTTTGCACCTTCTTTATGGCCATAGCTTGCACCCTTACCTCTTTGTCTTGCCCATCTTCTGTTTCCATCCATTATTATTGCAATATGCCTTGGCATATTTTCTTTGTTTAATTCCATTATGTTTCTCCTTAAATTTATAATTTTTATTTATTTCTATTTTCTATATATAAAGCTAATCCTCTTAAAAATTCAGCTTTATCTCCAAAACTGTCCAAAAATCCTATTGCATTATTTGTCCTTCTGTCTAATTCTTCTTTAGCTCCTTCTAAACCATATTGTGAAACATATGTACATTTTCCCATTTTTTTATCATTACCAACAGGCTTTCCTAAAACTTTTTCGTCTCCTTCTTCTGATAATATATCATCTTTTATTTGAAATGCCAAACCTATATTTTCAGCATAACTAGTTAATGATTTTAGTTCTTCTTCATTTGCTCCACCTAAAATTGCCCCCATTCTAACACATAATTTTAGTAATGCTCCTGTTTTATTTCTATGAATATATTCTAATTCATTTATGTCTATTTTCTTTCCTTCGTCTTCTGTATCTACATATTCGCCTGCTATCATTCTATCTACTGCTGACGCAAATTCACTAAATACTCTTGTTTTTTTATCAATATCATTAATATCAACTTTAATATCATCAATTGTTCTTTTTCTCTTTTTTGCAATTAGGTTCATTAAATCCTCACTAATTACCTTATAAGCTAAATTTAATAAACCGTCTCCTGCAAGGATTGCTGTTGCTTCATTAAATTTCTTATGGTTAGTTAATTTTCCATGTCTAAAATCATCATTATCAATTCCCGGTAAATCATCATGTATTAAAGAAAAATTATGTACCATTTCTATTGCAACAGCGTATGGAAAACATTTTTCTATATCATCTCTAAACAACTTATATGTACTAACTACTAGAATTGGTCTTAAACGTTTTCCTCCTGCCATTAAGCTATATTCCATAGAGTCATTTAAAGTTTTTTCATAACAGGTTGTACTATACATTAAATATGTTCTAAAATATTTTTCTAATTCTTTATTTACCATTTCCTGATATTCTTTTAATTCTTCCTTAAATTCCATAATTGTCTCCTTTAATAATAATAAACAAAATTATATTTTTTATAATAAAACAATTCTTATAATAAAATAATTTTATTATTATACTGACATTACTTCTTTTTCTTTTTTCTCTAAAACTTTCTCTACTTCTTCAATATATTTATCTGTCATTTTTTGTATATCATTTTCTGCACTTTTTAATTCATCTTCTGTCATCTCACCATTTTTTTGCATAGATTTAGCTAAATCTATTCCTTCTCTTCTTACATTTCTTACTGCAACTTTTGCTTCTTCTCCCATTTTCTTAATATCTTTAACTAATTCTTTTCTTCTTTCTTCATTTAATTCAGGAAAAGCTAGTCTTATTACTTTTCCATCATTATTAGGATTAATTCCTATATCAGATGCTAAAATTGCTTTTTCTATTTCTTTTAATACACTTGCATCCCATGGCTGAATAACTATTAGTCTAGCTTCTGGAACAGATATTGCTGCTACTTGATTAATTGGTGTTTGTGTTCCATAATAGTCAATTCTAACTTTATTTAATATTGCAGGGTTAGCACGTCCTGCTCTTACCTCTGCTAACTTTTCGCTAAATACACTAATTGTTTTCTCCATTTTTTCTTCTAAACTTTTATAATCCATAATAAATCTCTCCTTTAATTTTTTATTTTCTTTCTTATCTTTTTATATTCTTTTATCTATTTTACAATTGTTCCTATTTTTTCTCCTTTTACTGCTCTTACTATATTTTCAGGATCTTCTATCCCAAATACTAATAATGGCATATGATTATCTCTACACATTGCTGTTGCTGTTGAATCCATTACTTTTAAATCTTTCTCTAATACTTCCATATATGATACTTCATCATATTTTTTAGCATTAGGGTTTATCTTTGGATCTTCATCATATACTGCATCTACTGCTTTTCCAAGTAATATTACATCAGCATTTATTTCTGTTGCTCTTAAAACTGCTGCTGTATCTGTTGTAAAATATGGATGTCCTGTACCACAAGCAAATACAACTACTCTTCCTTTATTTAAATGTTTTTCTGCTTTCCTTTGTATAAATGGTTCTGCAATTTCTCTCATTTCTATTGCTGTTTGTACTCTAGTAAATATTCCTCTTGCTTCTAATGCATCTTGAAGAGCTAATCCGTTCATTGCAGTTGCTAGCATCCCCATATAGTCTGCTGTTGTTCTTTCCATTTGATGTCCATTTCTTCCTCTCCAGAAGTTTCCTCCTCCAACTACTATAGCTACTTGCACTCCCATTTCTACTACTTCTTTTACTTTATCACAAATAGCTCCTACTGTTTCTACATCTACTCCTGTACCTTTTTTTCCAGCTAAGGCTTCTCCACTTAGTTTTAATAATACTCTCTTATATTTTGTATCTGGCATCTTTCCTCTCTCCTTAATTTTATTTTCTAGCCTATTCTATCACACTTTTTAAAAAAATACAGTATTTTTTTAAGAATTTATTAATAAATTATGTTTTTTGCTGTTTTTTAGGACGGGGTCAAAAAACAGCAAATTAGAAAAAGCTGCACTTTTTAAGTAATTTATTTATACCTATATTTACTTGTTACTTTACTGTTTCATAGTTTTTGTAAAATCTTCTTTTCCATCACAAAATTGGCAACTAATTATTTCTAACTAGTTGCCTTTCACAGACTATTTATTTCTGTTGTATTAATATTGTCTACTTTTTATCTTATTTTTTTCTAAATTAATCTAATCTTAATTTTAGTTCTTTTAAGTCTTTTTTGCTAATATGTGTAACTTTTAATATATCTTCATCTTTCATATTGAATTTTAACATTTCTAGTGCAACTTGGAATATTCCCTCTTCTCTTCCCTCTTCTCTTCCTTCCTCTCTTCCTTCCTCTTTTCCCTCTTCTTTTGCACTTAAAATTGTCCTTTCTCTATCTGCTCTTAATTCATTAACAAATGTTCCCATGTCCATTTCTACCTCTAATATTTTTATATATTTTTTGTATTTCTACATATCTACTTTTTCATCTTCTTCTAAATACATTAAGCCATTTGTAATTTTAGCGCTTTTAAGTCTTTTTTACTGATATGTGTAACTTTTAATATATCTTCATCTTTCATATTGAATTTTAACATTTCTAGTGCAACTTGGAATATTCCCTCTTCTCTTCCTTCTTCTCTTCCTTCCTCTTTTCCCTCTTTTTTTGCACTTAAAATTGTCCTTTCTCTATCTGCTCTTAATTCATTAACAAATGTTCCCATATTCATTCCTCCTTCTAACATTTTTATATATTTTTTTGCTTTTTCTTTTCCTAAATCCTTTACCAATATGTACCTTAATATTTCTATCATATCAGCCTTTTCATCTTCTTTTGTCATCGGTATTATTTTATCTAATACAGCTATTAGCTCATCTTCACTTCTTGCTTTCTCCATTAGCATTGCCTTACTTAAAAATGTCCCTTCTTCTAATAGTTCTTCTTTCGTACACTCATTTATATCTAGCACATTATATTCACCTATTCCTGCATAATTTGTATCTGGTTTTGTCTTATATCCAAATTCTTCTTGTATTTCTACCACACTTTTTGGTTGTCTCCATCTCCCTTTTCCTGTATATATTACTATTGGTATTACTTTTGCACAAAACTTACTTCTAAAACCATTTTCTTTAAAAGCACGATCCATTATTTCTACTTCATATTCTAGTATTCTAAATGCCATATCTGGATCTTGTGTGGACTGATGTTCAATTATGAAATATATATCTTTATCTTTTAATTTATACACCATATCTGCTTGTTTTCCTCTAAAGTCTATAGTTACAAATTCATTTCTTACAGATATTATTTCTAGCTTTTCATTTTTATCCAAATTTAATACTTTTTTTATTGCAAATTCTGCCTCACTTAATCTTTCTAAAATCTTTTTAAACAATTTATCATGCTCCTTATGTACTTCATATTCATCTTCTGTTCCTAAATGGTATTTTTCCCCTTCTTCTGCTAAATTACTTATTTTTCCAACACCAGGGTATAATCTCATCGCTCTAAAATATTCTTTTTTAGCAAAAACTTTTACTTCCATTTGATACCTCCATTTTACTTTATGTTTATTATTTAAGCAATATTTATTCTTTAGTAAATTAGTGTATTTATCTATTGCTTCCTTTATTTTTCTCTTTTTATCACCTTCTTTCTTAAATTTTCTTTTATTATTAATTCTTATGAAATATGGGAGAAAATTCCCAAATGATTTAAAAATAAGATTAAAAAGTGTATTTATAATACTACTTTTTAAAAATCTTGTCAATAGCATTTAAAAATTTATTATCATCTTGTCTAAAACTTACAACTTTTTTTATTTGAAAATTAATATATAAAAAGCACTACCTTAATAGATAGTGCTTTTATCTTTTTATTTTAATTGTTTCATAACTTCTTCTGCAAAATTTTCTTCTTTTTTCTCTATTCCTTCACCTTTTTCAAATCTTG
>CALXFI010000060.1 GCA_944387535.1 uncultured Clostridia bacterium
CATTAGAATTTGTAGAGACTTAAAATGTCTCTATTTTTATATTATCTTAATTTCGCTACCCCTGAATAGTTACATTTTATTGTTTGTTATATAAATTTGGGAACTATTGAATTTCTTGTAAAACAAAACATTTTTATGTCAAAAAAAGCTAGAAAAGAATTCTAGCTTTTTTATTTTTAATAATTATTTAAAACTATCCTATAATTTTTTACATCTATTTTTTCATTATTATAAAATACATTTTCTAAGTTTTTAGTTTTTATTAATTCTTCTTTTTTTAATTTAGGTAATTTCTTTATAGCATATTCCAACTTAGATGCTAAAGATTTATTTTCAGTTTCCCATACCGCTTCTAATTTCTTAGCAGTATGGGTAAAAGTATATTTGGCACATTTCTCATTTCTAGAAAAATGTTCTTCCATCCTTCTATCAACATCTACTGTAATACCTGTATAAATTGTATTATCTTTGCATCTTAACATATATACATAATACATTTTATTCCTCTCCTCTATAAATCCATGTGTTTCCTTCATCATTTGAATAATATATTTTACTATTTCCTCCATTATAGTCTCCGTCACTTCCTTGACCAACTTTTAAGCTCAAAGTTCCATCATCTTCTGTTTCAGGTAATTCATAATAATCATAAATATTACTATCTTCTTCTGTTTGCTGCACGTTCATTCTTGTAAAACTTATTCCTCCATCTTCTGTAATATATAATTCACAAGTATATCCATTTCCATCTGGCATTGTTAAAAATCCTAAGTTTTCATTAAAGAATTTTATTTTACTTCCTCTACTAAATACTTTGTCGTCACTATTTCCAATTCCATTAAATACAACTTGCCATGTTTTTCCGCCATCGTTTGTTTTCTTAATATCACCAAAAGCTATTCCCATTGCTACATCTTTAAATTCTAGCATAAAACCAACATTAGTATTTACAAACTGCATATCTTGAACAGATGTACTTTCTAAATCAATTGTATTCCAATTTTTTCCCATATCATCTGAGTAAATTAGAAATTCACATCCATTATTATTATATACAAAAAATGTTTTTTCTTCTTTTACTTGGTATGTTCCATCTCTAAAATCATCAGTATCTGAAAAATCTCCTGGAACTTCAATTACTTTTTTACCATCATAACTAATATATAAAATTCCATTTTTTATTTTATAATCATTAGCTTTTATATATACTCCACTATAATCAGTTAAATCATCACTTTTATAATTCGTACATTCTAAAACATTAGTCTTTGTTCTATCCATAGAAACTTCCACAAGAGTAATAGTTCCACCGTCCTTTATTATATCTGTTTGTTCATCTAATTTACAATCCTCATTTAATCCTATTACATAACGAGGAATATCATTTTTGTACAATACAGCTGCAATTGTTCCATATTGTTTACTTTCATTATAATTAAATAATTCTTCTTTGCCATCTCTTATTATTGTAATTCCTTTTGAATCTACTATAAGTCCTAATTCATCTCCATATTGTGAAGACATTTGCCAGCTTCCAAGCAATGTATTTATTACACTATAATATGATATTCCATTTCCTCGGTCTCCATATGTTGCAACAAATTCTTGTAAATTTTCATTTTTATCTTCATATGTAATAGAACAAATATCATTTGTAAGCCACTGTATTTTAATTGGTCCTTTTGCTTCATTTGAGAATATCTCCTCATCTTTTACAAATAAAACTTTAGTATTTTTATAATATGTAATTTCTCCCGTTTGTTTATTTCTCTTTAATACTAATTCACTAGAAAAATCTTTTGAAAGCTGGACTATCCATTTATTTTCAAAACCATTATTTATCATAAAAGCTACATTTATTATTGTTAAAAAAGCTAATAAAACATATGTAATAATATTCTTAACAAAGTTTTTCTTTATATTTACTAATGTTAAAAATATCAATCCTAATGTTATTATAATTATTTCATTTATAATGTAAAACAATATATCACTTGCATATACATAGTCACGTGGTTTTAATACAAATAAATATACAATTTGTAAAATAAAGCTAAGTACAAATAATACACATGATATTATTCCAACTGTTCTTTTAAATATTTTTATTCTTCTTTCTCTTTTTTCTTTTTTTAAAGTAACTTTTTCTACTGCTTCTTCTATTTTCTTTTCTATGTCTTCTTTGCTTATTTTTTCTTTTCCTCTTTCTCCACTTAATATTTCAGAAACATCAACATCTAATGCTTCTGCAAGAGAACCCAGCATTGTTATATCAGGGAAACTTAATCCTCTTTCCCATTTAGATATTGCTTTATCTGTTAACCCTATTTTTTTTGCTAAGTCTTTTTGAGTCATGTTTTTTTCTTTCCTAAGTTCTTTTATAAAATTTCCAAACTTTAAATTATCCATTTTTTCCTCCTTTGATTTCAAGAAAAGTTTATCACTTATAACCTTTTTATTCAACCGACTGTTAGTAGAATTCCTAATTTTCCTTGAAAAATAAAGGAAAAAATAAAAATTAAGAAGTCTTGATATATAAAAATACCATTCTTGAAAGAATTTACTTTTTTGACTAAAAAATATAAATAAATATTGACTTTCGTGTTAAGTAATAGTATAATAATTTCAGTAAAAAGTCTTACAAAAAGATAACATATATTTTACCATTATATAATAACTATTGATTTTCTATAATATTATTATATAATAAAATTGAGTAAGGCTAAGCCTTACTCAGTGGTTGATTTTTGTTTGTCGTCGATATCAGTCTTGCTAGGGCTGATATCGACTTTATCTTTGCATAAACTAAATTGATATTTGAAGATACCAATGATGCCAACTAAAACTGCAAGGCAAAGAATGGCAAACCCTATTCCTATGTAAATTTCCATAGGTGATAAGCACCCCTTTCTTTAGTATTACACTTAAGTCCCTTAGAAAGAGGGAAATAATTCAACCAAAATGACTATATCATGGTTTTATGTATATATCAATATTTATTTTGTAAAGTTTTATCAATAATATCAAACAAAAAATATACCTTATTAACTTTTTATAATATAATAAGGTATATTTATTATTCTTCTATTTATTTAAATTATTTTTAGTTACTTGTTAATTCTATTGCAATGTTAGAAAGTATAAATTCATATGGATTATAGCTAAGATTAGTTGTTATCTTTTTTATTCCTGGTAAATTTCCTTCTAAACCTTCTATTTTTCTTGCATTTTCCATACTAGCGTCTATAACATAATAAGCATTTAAAGGATTATTATCACCGCCATATCCAGAAAGTAAATCTTTGTTATCGCTAAATTTTTCTTTTAATTCATTTAAGGCATCTTCTTTTGAATGATATTCTATTTTTGCATTTTCATCAATATTAGTTATAGCATTTTTTATATCTCCAATTTGTTCTTCTGTTACATCATTATTTAAATAAATTTGTACTTTTCTTGCTTCATGATAATAATAAGCAAATACAACAATATTTAATAGAATAACAATCGTAAGAATTGTTCCAATGGCTATAAGTAATTTGTTTTTCTTACTTATTTTCCTTTTTACATTTTTTAAATAATCAATTTCCTGTTCTTGTATACTTCCTTCTACTTCATCTTTCTTCATTTCATTAAATACTTTATTACACTCTTCACATTTTTTTAAATGCTTTTCCACTAATTCTTTAGAATATGTATGTAAAGTTCCATCTTGATAACCAATTAATAAATCTTGTACTATTTCACATTCCTTCTTCATCTTTTTCCTCCTTCAATTTCTGTTTTCCTCGGAAAAATACAACTCTTGCCCAAGTAGGAGTTTTTCCCATTATTTCTGCTATTTCTTTGTAATCCAAATTGCCTAATATTCTTAAATACATTACATTTCTCGTTTTCTCATCTAGTTTTTGTATCTTTTTAAATATTTCTATTTTTTCTTGCTTTTCTAAAACTTCTTCTTCTAAAATTGTATTAGATACAATTATATCTTCTAACTTTTCAAAAGAAATGTTATCTACCTTCTTTTCTTTTTTTAAATTTTTATACCATATGTATTTAGCAATTTGGCAAAGCCATGTAGAAATCTTAGATTCACCTTTAAATTTATCAATATTTTTTATTGCAACTTCAAAGGTTTCTTGGACAATTTCCTCCGACACTTCTTTATTTCCGACTCAAGCAGAATATATATTTATATACAGTTTTTGCATATTTTTGGTAAATTTCTTCTATATCCTGCATAACACTTTCTCCTTCTAAACCATAAGTGTCTAAGAAATGTAATTTTGTTACAAGATTTTATAATTTTTTTAATTTTGCTACAAAAAATCCTTCATATTCTTCATTTGGCATAACGCATAATGTTCCTTCTATTTTAGTTGGAAGTTTTGGTAATTCGCTTATTTCCTTAAAATCTATATCCACTATTTCTACTTTATTTGTCTTTAATATATTTTCTATTATATTTTCATTTTCTTCTTGTAGAATTGAACAAGTAGAATATACCATTTCACTTCCTTTTTTTAATATGTTAATCGCTTTTCTTAATAAAGCTGTTTGTGATTTAACAGATTTTTTTATAAGCTCTTTTGTAAAAGTTTTTTCTAATTTTGAATCTTTTATATTTAAAGTCCCACTTCCTGAACATGGAGCATCTAACAAAATTTCATCAAATGAGAAAAAATCATCAATCCTTCTTGCATCTTGTTCCATTACATAAACACATGTAGCTCCTTGTTTTTCTAAATTATATTTTAATTTTTCTGCTCTTATTTTGTTCATCTCTACTGCTGTTATCCTTGCTTTATTTCCTACCAATGCTGCAATTTGAGTTGTTTTTCCTCCTGGTGCTGCTGCCATATCTAATATATCTAAATCCTCCTTTGGCTTTAATATGATAGGTGGAAGCATCGAAGACAAGCTTTGTAAATAAATCTCTCCATTTTTATAAATATCAAGCTCACGAATTTTATTTTCTCTTACATTTTCTATTATAAAAGCATCTTCATAAAACGGAACTTTTTTATAAACAATTCCATTTTCATTTAATACTTTTTCTACTTTATCTTTATTAGATTTTAAAGTGTTTACCCTAAAAGTTACTTTTCTTTCTACACTATATCCTTCTATTACTTTCTTACTTAATTCTTCTCCATACTGACCTTCTAATTTTTCTATTAAAAATTTTGGTATCATATTTCCTCCTATTCTTTAGCTAATTCTTTCATTTTGTTATATACTTCATAAGTTATTTCAACATCTGTTAAACCTCTATGGGCATTTCTATAGTCTACATCGAAATAATCTGCTAAAGTCCCTAATTTGTAATTTCTAACATTTGGAAGCACGTGTTTTGCAATCCTCATAGTATCTACAAAATCATTAGATAAATAATAATCTAAATAAGATTCACATTTATCATAAATGAAATTAATATCAAAATTAACATTATGCCCCATTATTATATCATTGCCTGCAAACTCTACAAATCCTTCCAAGGCTTCTTCTTGTTCTATACCTTCTTCTAACATTTCATTTGTTATTCCTGTTAATCTCGTAATAAAAGGATTTAAATATCTATCTATTTTAAGAAGTGTATTAAATGTATCTACTATTTCATTTTTTCTTACCTTTATTGCTCCTATTTCTATAATTTCGTCAGTTCTTGGAGATAAACCTGTTGTTTCTATATCTACTAACACATAATTATCTACCCATTTTAATAAACTTTTTCCTTTATGTTCTCTATTACTATATCTTTTTCCATAAACAAAATTATTTCCGCATAATTTACCTCTTTTCTTGTTTTTAGTATTCATATTATACTATTTTTTATAGGAAACTACAATTATTTTTACAAAAATCCCTTATTCCTTACTTGCACATTTTATTGTTTTTATATATAATACTAGAAGAATTAAACAAAAGGAGAAAATTATGGAGCACTGGACTATTGAAGATTATAAAAATTTTACTAATAATAAAACAAAAAAGAAAAGTAAATATAGATCAAATAAGGTTTCTATAGACGGTCATACTTTTGACAGTCAAAAAGAAGCTGATTTTTATTGTGAATTAAAAATAAAATTACAGGCAAAAGAAATCAATGGTTTTTGTTTACAACCTATCTTTATATTAGCACCTGGTTTAAAATATAAACCTGATTTTATTATTTTTAATAAAGATGGTTCTACTGAAGTTATTGATGTAAAAGGTTTTAAAACAAAGGAATATATTGCTAAGAAAAAAGTCTTTGAAGATAAATTTAATTTGAAAATTATAGAAATTTAATGCTGTTTTTTGACCCCGTCCCAAAAAACAGCAACTTTTTGAAAATTTATTAAAAAATAGTTAGAACCCAAACCAATAGGTTTGGGTTCTTTCGTGCTTAGCAAACTTTGTTTAAAGCAATTATTCTTCTTGCTTCATTGACAACAGTTTGCCTTTGTCAATTACTAGAATGATGACAGACTTTTCTTTGTTCAGCTTTGCAAACCAAACTTTCCGGATTTCTCCGTGAACGATTTTTCCACTTTTCTGTTTTTCAACAACCATTATCAAAGGAATTTCAGTTGCACGGTCTTCATGCTTCATTAATTCCTTGACCATTTCTTCATATTCTCCATCTTCATAAAACTCTTTTAGGAGTTCCCATAGCTTATGCGTCGCAGAATATGAATCAATTATTGATAGAAAACCCGTCCAGGATTCACCACCATAAAGCCTTTGTGGTCTATCAGCAAGCCATGCCAAGAAATTTTGCTGCTCAAGCAGTTTCGTTTGTTCGTCTGGATCAGCTGAAGCTACAGACTTACCTCCGTCATACAATTTTTCAGCATCATTTAGTTGCCATAAATATCGTTCTTTAATAAGGCTTCCTACTTCATCAACTTCCTGCTCTGGCTCTGGTATGTTTAAATCCACAAACTCCTCCTCTATCATCTTTCCAGTAATTTCATTCTGCTCCATTTTGACCTCCGATTGTCATTGTTTTGCAGAATAGCACTTTTTTAAGGCTTTCAAAAAAGGATACATCCTCTTTATCCTAACCTCTTTCTAAAATAAGTGCACAATCAATTATATCATTTTTATATGGATAAAGTCAAAGGTTTTAAGTGTTATTTTTCCCATCTTTTGTAAATTTTTTGTGAACAAAAAGTAGAAGGTCTAAATTTAAATCTAGATCCTTCTACTTTCTTGAGATACTAAATCTCATTAATAACTAGGACAATGCATTTATGATGATTGTCTATATCAGAAATTAGCGGATAAACACTATTCGCATCAAGATCTTTGCTATGCACTACTATCCAAATTGGTGTATCTGTTTCATAGCTTTCTTTTATGAGCTCTTCTCTAAGTTCAGAATAACAACCTTTCTTATAAAAATCAATTATTTGATTTCTAATAGAATCATTGGTTAGAAGCCCTCTAATAATTCTATCTACAGCTTCTTTGCCCCAAATATAATTTGGAAAATCTCTCACACTTGCTAACGCTTGATATTCTTCTCTTGTGCTTACCTGTCCAATAAACAACTGTAAAATCCACATTACATTCCGTACTCGTGAATGTCTCTCTTTAATAAACACTTCTTCTGCGCATCTTCTAGCAATTTCATTCTGCAACATTTTAGCCTCCATTTCATTGCTTTCACAGAATTTTCAGGAGATTTACTTAAATGATAATAATCTTTTTCATAATCCTCCTTTTTTATACCAATAAGTATTTTTATTTTATCACTAAAATACTCTTATGTCAATTTTAATTCTACATTATTTGTATTTAATTTATGATAAAATCACCTTAAAAGTTTATAAACGAATATTTCACTCTAAGCGTATAAAAATAGAAATT
>CALXFI010000061.1 GCA_944387535.1 uncultured Clostridia bacterium
AAAAATAAGAAAAAGAAGTTTTTAGGCAAGTAATATGTCTAAGAACTTCTTTTTAAAAAAGTGTCCGGATATCAGAAGTAGGAAAATAAAAGAGATAGAAAAGAAGGTTTTACAGCCTTCTTTTTCATTTCAAGAAGGAAATTTTGCTTTACTTTTAAAAAATCATATGATATAATTTTTGCAGGATAAACAAAAGAGGTGAAAGTTTTGAATCAAATATTAAGTGTGGAACCACCAAAACCTAAAAAAGATAAAAGTGCGAAAAAACAAAAAACTAACTATGGTAGTGGTGGAGGAACAATAGCAGTAGAAAAAATAGTTAGATTTTTTGCAATAATTCTTATAATTTTTGGAATAATAATGGTAGGTAGTGGCTCATATTCAATGTATCAAAATAGTCAAACAGGAAATACTGAAGCAAAGCCAACTATATCAGTGCAAGAAATATCAGAAACAGAGCTAGAAATAGAAGTAAGTCATACTAACCCATTACAAAGAGTAACTTACAATTGGAACGGACAAAGTCCTGTAGAATTAGATGCATCAGGAAAAAGAAGTGTAATGCAGACAATAGAAATTCCAACAGGAGATAATACTTTAAACATATATGCTGTAGACCAAGAAGGAAAAGAGACTAACTATTCAAGATTGTATTCAAGAGAAGGGGACATAGATATTAATTTTGAAGTAGATGGAAGTAACTTAAAAGTTACAGCAAGTGGAAAAAATCAACTTTCTTATATGACTTATAGATGGGATGATGAGGAAGAACAAAGAGTTGAGATTAATAATATGGATGTAGAGTATTCAATAGAAATACCAATGGGACAACATACATTAACAGTATCAGTTGTAGATATAAATAATACAACAGAAACAAAAGAGCAAGAAGTAAAAGGAGTTACAAAGCCAACAGTAGAAGTTTCATTAGATGAATCAAAAACACACTTTGTTGTAAATGCTTCAGATGATGAGGGAATTACAAGAGTAGAAATTAGAATAGATGAAGATGATAATCAAAAATATCTATTTAACTTAGAGGAAATCTACTCTCAAGATCAAAGAAAACAATTTGAATATGGTGGATTTGAATTACACGATGGAGAAAATAAAATAGAAGTAACTGTTTATAATGAAAGTGGAGTAAGCGAGACAGCTAAAATATTAGTAAATAAGTAAAATAAACCTCCTGCAATAGTAGGAGGTTTTAAACATGAAAGGGAAAATATGGGAAAACAATTATTTTTATTATTAACATATTTTATAATATATTCAGTTTTAGGTTGGGTTATGGAATCAATATTTAGGTCAGTAAGTGAAAAGAAAATAATAAATACAGGCTTTTTAAAAGGACCAATTTGCCCAATATATGGCTTTGGTGCAATTATAATGATTACCATCTTAAGTAGATTTTCAAATAATATTGTTCTACTATTTATAGCTTCAGTAGTAATATTAACATTTTGGGAATATATAGTAGGAGTGTTATTAGAAAAAATGTTTCATACAAAATATTGGGATTACTCTGACCATAAAATAAATTTCCAAGGAAGAATATGTCTAACAAACTCAATATATTGGGGAATATTAGGAGTAGTTTTTCTAAAATTTATACATCCATTTATGCAAGAACTTGTGGGAAAAATAAATATAGATATCTTATATTTTGTAATAGCAATATCTAGTTTAGTATTCGTCGTAGATGTAATAACAAGTGTTGTAAAAGTATTAAATATACAAAAAGCATTAGAAAAAGTAGAAGAATTAAATAACGAAATAAAAGAAAAATTAAACGAAATAAAAATGGCTGCAAAAGAAGCAGAAAAGAATGCTGAAAAATTAGTTGTAACAGAAAACATACAAAAATTAGTTGATGACTTAAATAAGAAGAGAAATAAAATAATAATTCGTTTATATAAAAATGTATCTAGATTAAAAAAGGCTTTCCCAGCTATAGATACTAAAGAGATAAGAGAAATATTAAACAAAAAAATAGAATTTAAAAAAATAGGGAAAATAAAAACTAAAAAGGAAAAGAAAAATAAAAAAGACGCAAAAAAGAAATAAAAAAAAGGAAAAAACTTGAAAAACATGAACAGATTTGTATATAATAGAGGCAAATAAAATAAAGGAGAAAACAAATGGTACAAGAGATATATATTATAGATGATGATGATTCTTCAATTGTAATTTTTAGAGAATTATTTAGAAATGATCCAGAATATAAGTTTATAAGTGTAAAAACAGGACAAATAGATATAGCACTTAAAAATATTCCATCTTTAATTGTAATAAATGAAGATGCGATAGATAGAGACGTAATAGACTTATGTAGAAAAATTAGAAAAGATGAGGATAACACAATAACACCAGTAATTGTAGTATCATCAAAAACAAGTAGAGAACATAGAGTAAGAATCTTAAGAGAGTCGGTAGAATATTTTATAAAAAAACCAGTAGATGAACAATATCTATATTATACTGTAAAAAATTTAAATAGGCTTCTTTCAAGCAATAGAAGGGTAAGTCCATTAACAGGACTTCCAGGAAACGTACAAATACATGCAGAATTAAAGAAGAGAATAGGAAGAGGAGAACCTTTCTCAGTATTATATATAGACTTAGATAACTTTAAAGCATATAATGATGTATATGGATTCTTAAAGGGAGATCAAATAATAGAATTCACAGCAGACACAATAGTAAATTCAGTTCATAGTGATGAATTAGATAATACTTTTGTAGGTCATATTGGTGGAGATGATTTTGTAGCAATTGTGCCAGGAGTTAATTGTGAAAAATTGTGCCAAAATATAATATTTCAATTTGATACAAATGTATTAAGATATTTTACAGATGATGACATTGAAAAAGGCTATATAGAAGTAGCAAATAGAAAGGGAATAATAGAACAATTTCCTTTAACATCTGTATCAATAGGTGTTGTTGTAGCAGATGTAGGAAGATTTCATAATATACTAGAAATAAGTGACATAGGAGCTCAAGTAAAACATGCAGCAAAATCTGTTATGGGAAGTAGTTATGCAATAGATAGAAGAAAATAAAAAAATATAGCTGTTTTTTAGGACGGGGTCAAAAAACAGCACTATAGATAGTCAGAAATAATAAATTACGAAGTAGAATATAAAGATTTTAAAGTAGATATTGAAGGTAAAGAACCTCATAATCAAGTCATTTGGTTTGAGAGGTTCTTTATTATACTGTTTCTTAGATTAAAACAAAAGTGAAAAATCTTTTTATTTTTTTGTTCTAAAATTAGAATAACCTTCATAAACTAATACAAGAAAAAGTTTAGGAGGTTTTTTTATGGACAAGATTAATTTGTTAGAAGGAGTTCAAGAATTAACATTATATACAGGAACATTTGGAAGAAAAAAGTGTACATGTTCATGTATAGGTTGTACTCAAGAAAGTTATGGAAGAAGGCATAAAGACTATCAAGGGAATTTAGAACAAATAAAAATAATAATAGAAAAATTACCTAATCTAAAAAATGCATACATATTAGGAAACCCAGATGTGTCGGTTGATACTGAGTTTTGTAATAAAGCAGCAAAAGAATTTATAAAAGCAGGGAAAAAAGTAATGTTTTCAACTTCTGGCTATAATGGAGTGGAGGTAGCTAAGCTATTGACAGATGGAATAGAAGCTAAAAACATTAATTATATAAGTTATAGCATAGATACAATAGATAATAAAAGATTACAATACTTAAAAGGAAGTAATAAAATAAATTTAAGTGAAATAAATGAAGCCATAAAATATTGTTTAAATAAAGGAATAACGGTAAAAATACAGCCAACTATATGGGAAATAAACCAAGATGATTATAAAGATATAATAGATTATTATTCTGATATGGGAATAGAGTGGTTTACCTTCCATGCAGGAAGTTTTGAAGCTTTGCAAGGAAGAGATATCCCATTAAAACACGTAAACCCAAGAAAGTGGATGGAAATCGTAAAAGAGATAAATAGATTAGCAATAAGAAAAAACTTGAAAATAAAAGCTCCTAAAATATTTTTAGATGATGAAGAATGGAAAACATATAAAAATGAAAATAAAGTTTACTGTCAAAATGGTGGAAAAGGTCTTCAAATATGGATGCAAGAAGATGGCTTAAAAGCTACATTTTGTCCTGTTCTATCAGAAGTTATGGAAGACTTTACATTTGATTTAGAAAAAGAAGAACCAAAACTTTTAAATAATGAGAAAAATAGATGCACAGTTTGTAGTAAGTGCTTAGACAATAAAGTAAAAGATATGTCAGTAAAAAAAGACGGAAGAGAATTTTTATTAAACAACCAAATGGTACATAATGTATGTCGTTACTATTCAGAAAAAAGAAGATATGGATAGGAGAAAATTATGAATAATACAAAAGATATAACTATAAAAGATGTCGTTTATAGAGCTAAAATGAAAAATAAAAATATTGATAAAAATAAAATAGTAAAAGCTTATGAATATGCTTGTTTTATGCACAACGACCAAAAAAGAAAATCAGGAGAACCTTATATAATTCATCCATTAAATGTAGCATATATATTAGCAGACTTAGGATTAGATACAACAACAATATGTGCTGCACTTCTTCATGATGTGGTTGAAGATACAAAGGCAACTTATGATGATATAAACGAAATGTTTGGCGAAGATATAGCAACATTAGTAGAAGGTGTAACCAAATTAAGTAAATTATTTAAAACAGTAGAAGAAGCTAAAGCAGAAAATTATAAAAAAATGTTTATTGCTATGGAAAAAGATATTAGAGTTATAATATTAAAGTTAGCAGACAGACTTCATAATGTAAGAACATTAGAATATTTAAGGAGAGATAGACAAATTGCAATAAGCAGGGAAACAATAGAACTATATGCACCAATTGCACATAAGCTTGGTATGTATGATATGAAGATGAAATTACAAGATGGAGCATTTAAATATCTATATCCAGAAGATTATGAAAAAGTAACAAAAGAATTAGAAGAAAAAGTAAATAAAAATAAAATATTTTTGGAGAAAACAAAAAATAGAATAATGTTAGAATTAAAAAGACAAAGAATACTTGCAAATGTAAAAATAGAAACAAAACATTTATTTAATATATATAAAAAAATAAAAGACAAAAATATTACTATGGATGAAATAAAAGATTTATTTTCAATAAAGATAATAACAAAAGGAAAAGCAGAATGCTATAGAATACTTGGAATTTTAAATACTATATATTCTATAATTCCAGGCACATTTAAAGACTATATAGCAATTCCTAGAAATAATATGTATCAAGCAATACATGAGGTGCTACTAGGAGAAGATGGAGTAATGTTTGAAGCTCAAATATGTAGTTATACAATGGAAAAAATAGCAAAATATGGAATTACTAATTATTTTTCTTATATGATGTATGAAACCGCTAAAAATAAAGAGGCTATCTTTGAAGAGAATTTGTCAGGAATTAAAGATAGTTTAGAATTAGGAAATTTAATTGAAAATCCTAAAAGATTTTTAGAAACTTTAAAAGATGAAATCTTAGATGATGAAGTCTATGTATTTACTCCCAAAGGAGATATAAAAGTCCTTCCAAAAAATTCAACAGCAATAGATTTTGCGTATAACATACATCAAGAAATAGGAGACCATATTAAAAGATGCATAATAAATAGTATTTCTATGCCTTTTATAACCAAATTAAAAAATGGAGATATAGTGGAAATAGAGACAGGCAATAAAGACACAAATATCCAAGAAGAATGGTTAAAAGAAGTAAAAACAGCAAAAGCAAAGACAAGTATGGTTAAGTTATTAAATAAAAATAACAAAAAAGAAAAAGAGAAAAAGACTTTTGAAATACTTGCAAAAGACAGGAAAAATCTAGCAATAGATATAACTAATATTTTTACAGAAAATAAAATAAATATAGAAAATTTAGAGGCTGATGTAGATAATTCTCAAGCGAGAATAAGACTTACTATTATATCCAAACAAAAAATAAATTTAAGAAATATATTAGAAAAGTTAAAAAAAATCAAGGATGTAAGAAAAGTAGAAATAGAAGAATAAACTTTAAACTTTTGTTAATAGATTAACAAAACTTGACAAATTCGATATGTACTTTTATAAGAAGGGAGCGTAAAACCCACTTCCCTTTTTGGAGGTGGGATATAAGCAAGCAATTTTTTGACGAAGTAAAATTAAATTGCTTGATAAAAATATTGGTTTCTTATATAATAAACACCTAAAGAAATTCTATAGATGAAGGAGGTGTAAAATTTTAGAAGCTCAGACTTAGGATATATAATTGAGAATGTAGTATATTTTGAGTTATTAGGAAGAGGTTATGATGTAACAATAGGCAAAAAGACTCTTTAGAAATAGATTTTATTGCAACTACTCCAAATGATAAAAAATATTTTCAAGTGACACTTTCAATGTTAGATGAAAATGTAAGAAAAAGAGAACTGAAGCCATTACAAGCAATAAAAGATAATTATGAAAAAACGATACTTACACTGGATAAAATATATAATAATACATCAGAAGAAGGAATAAAAATAAAATATTTAATAGATTTTTTACTGGAAAAATAGAATAATTATTCTAAAAATCAAACTTAAGCATATACATATTAAAAAGAGGTATGTATATGCTTATTATAAACCAAAAAAGAATAAAAATTGCATTATGTTTTTTGTTAATTTCATTATTTACTTTTTCTTGTAGTGCTATAAAAAGTGAAAATAATAATATAACAAGTGAAACAGTAGAAACAACAGCAACACCTGTGTCAGGCAAGACTGTTATATTAGATGCAGGACATCGGTACGCCAGATGAAGGGGTTAGCTTACTGCATTAAGTTAAAAAGTAACTATTCCTTTATAAAAAATAATTGCAGATGTAAAAGTTTGCAATTTTTTTAATTTCTGTTGAAAGTGAAAAGACATGATGATAAAATAAG
>CALXFI010000062.1 GCA_944387535.1 uncultured Clostridia bacterium
TGGCGAGTTAGCCAAGCGGTAAGGCACGAGTCTGCAAAACTCTGATGATCGGTTCGACTCCGATACTCGCCTCCACTAAAAAATCAGGAAAAAATGTTTTTAATATTCCTGATTTTTTTATTATTTAGAATACGCAAACATTTTTTTGCATTGCTCTTGGAATTTATAGTAATATATGTTAAAATTATGTACAATAAATTAAAAAATATAAAATAGGAGGAATATGATGGAGGAAAATAAAAAAGAAGGAAATAAAACAGAAGAAAACAATAAAGAACAAAACACTGAAGAACAAAAAAATCAAGAACAAAAAGATGAAGCAACAATCCATAAAGATAATTCTTTAAATAGATTAGACTTGTCATTCTTAAAGCATATTGATTTAAAAGAATATAAGTTATGCCATTTGTTAGCTTATTGGATTTATGATTTTGCTAATTATCATGATGAGGAAAGAGACTTTGATACAACTAAAATGATTACGTTTAAACGAGGAAATATTATAAAGGCAAATTTGGGATTTAATGTAGGACATGAATTAGGAGGATTACATTATTGTATCGTTTTAGATAAATTTGATAATCCTAAAAATGGAACTTTAAATGTAATACCGTTAACGTCAAAGAAAGATAATAAAAAATATCCAAAATCTGCAATAGATTTGGGAAATGAAATTTTTGATATATTAAATGAATTATATTCAAAAGAAATTGAAAAATTATCCGATAAATATCAAGATATATGGAGTCTTCCTGCTGAAAAAGTAGAACAGTTTACATCTGATTTTGAATATGTGAAAAAAATAAAAGATGAAATATCCAAAATGAAAGTAGGAAGTATTGCTCTTATAAATCAAATAACTACAATAAGTAAGCAACGAATATTTGATGATGATATTTTAAGAAGAGTTCGCTTATCTAAAGATAGTCTAGATTTATTAGATAAGAATATTATAAAGTATTTTACAAAATAATAGGAGAACTGCTATGAGTTCTCCAAAGTCTTCTGACGCCCGACTACAATAATGTAGTGGGAAAGTTAAATAAATTATAACATTAATTATTTAACTTGTCAAATTATATTGACATTAATAATATATGCAATTAATCTATTTTTATACATATTGTTTAAAATATTAGATTTATAAGTTTTTAAAATAAATAAAAAATAATGGTGAATTTTATATTTGAAATAAAATCAAATGAGTAAAAAATGTATAAAAACGAAAAATACTAAGACTTGAAAGCCAGTATATATGTTAATTAGAGAAATTAGTCGATACGACTTATGCCTCCATTAAAAAGTGTAGAAATGTTGTTTCTACACTTTTTATCTTGAAAAATAAAATGTGGCATCCTTGATATATTTAGAATTTTTGTAAATTAAAATCTATAGAATATATGTAAAAATATATAAATATTGAGAAAAATGTAAAAATGTGGTATTATCCAATAAAAGGAGAGAAGCTTTTATGATTGAATTATTGACCAATTTTTTTTCAAAATATTTTAGACAACCGAAAAGCATTATATTAGCAATTATTATAATACTAGGAATATGTACTTATGCGTTTTTTTCAATAGATAATATTTATTTATCTATCACAATAATATTTTTAATTATATTATTATTGCTATTTTATATTATAGATACGATAAAGTATAATAGTATTCCTACAGCGAATGAATCGTCGGAAACATCGGTATTAATAAGGATATTTGCAGAAACAGAAAAAGAATATAACGATGTAAAGTTCAAATTGGCAGAAGATTTTAAAAAATTTTTAAGCAATCAAGATAAGAATGAAGTGGTATATATACCATATCATTTGACTGAGAAATATAAGTTTAATGATAATGAGAACATCATCAAGTTATTAAGAAAGACAAATTGTATATTTTTAGCCACAATTAGAACAAAATCAGAAGAAATGAAAGATGATACACAATATATTACTGAAATAAACTTGGGATTAATACATCCAGGATATGAGGAAAAAATAGAAAAGATTTTTAAAAAAGAATTCTGTATGTTAGGTTCATCAACTAATAGAATAGAGTATACTAAAAAAATAAAATGACTATTCTTGAAACTACTGCTAAAAGATTATCTTATATATGCCAATACATATTAGGAAGAGCATACTTTTTGAATGGTGATTTAAAAAAATCAGCAGAAATATGTGATAGACTATATCGTATTTTATGTAGTGAATTTTCAAGAGAACCAATGGAAAGTACATTAAAAAAAATAACGACTTTATTATGTTATGATATTCATTTTGGTCTATCAAGAATAGAAAACTTAAAAGAAACTAGAAATATTAATAAAGTGGAAGAAGAATTAAAAAAAGCTAATCAATTTGTAAAAGATACTTATGATTATAATTTGTGTATGGCGGCATGTGTTTTCTTAAAAAATAGAGATATAAAAAAAGCTAAGGAATGTTTAAATATTTGTAAACAAAAGGATAAAAACAGTAGTGGAGAATGGAAATATAGTATAGCTTTCTTATCTGCATATGAAGGGGAAAGTGAGGGAAAAGTTTTATATAAATATATGCAAGCCTTAAAGAAAGAATATCATGATGTGGTGGAATTAATATATTTTATAGAGGATATCTGCCAAAATGAAGAGAAAATTATGCTGAAATTTGCTTTATTTATATTATATTTAGAAATTAAAGATTATGAGGTTGCAAAAAAATATTGAAAGAGTATTTAAAAGGTCAAAATAAAAGAATGCTTGAAGATGGGACTATAAATAAATTAAAATCTAGGTATGGCGCTAAAATTATAAGAGAAATATGTGATTTATAATAATAAAGGATACAACAAAGGTCATTTGTATTATAGAAAGAATGAAAAATATATTAATTTATACTATAATAAATAAAGAGTAAACTATATGTACTATAGCAATTTCAGACCAATGTAAAAAGATATATAGGTAAAACTTTATACTGACTAAAAATAAAATCAAATGTGTTAAAAATGTGTTAAAACAAAAAAGATAATGTTTAAAACACAGTATATAAGTTAGTTAGGAGAATTAGTCTATACGACTTATGCCTCCACTAAAAAAATCTTGTAACTATCTAAAATACTAAGTTACAAGATTTTTATTTTGAAATTAATGCAATTTTAATGTTACTAAATAATATTTATAAATAAAATTTTACGTGTTCGCCTGTTTTTTATAAGAAAATGTTGTATCGTGTAAACCATAGGAAATGAGAATAAACAGAGTTGGTTACCACCTTAACTCTTTGATGTATACATACTTGTTCCACAGCTATATGTTGTGAGATTGACAGCGGAGATGGTGCTATGGTAGAAGCAATATTATTAACTATCAACAAACTACTTTTCTTTGGATTAGTAGGAGCAACTATCATAAATTTTGCCTTGTCATCATCATCGTGTATGTACTTTCGTAGGCAATAAAAATAACCATTCTGCTTTGACGAAGGAAAGGTTTATCTGTTTTATTTAGATTAGTAAATAATAGTTTACATAGTATTTGCTAAATGTTGCAAAATTGTTAAAATATTTATATAGCGGTTGCTATATGTAGGATATCCGGAAAAGATGAAAGGAACATGATTATGAATATCCGGAAAGATGTAGTAGCAGACGATGGTTATTATTCTAAAAAGTATGTCGAACCAGTTGTTCCAGAAGGTTATCAACACATTAAGGGAACTTACTGGCGTACAGGTTTCCAAATTAAAAGAAATAAAGATGGGAGTTTATTTACTTTTATTCCTGTTGGTAGTTTGAAAAGTAATGGAATCCTTAATGGTGAACAACCTAGTCAAAAATTTGGAAGAAGAAGATGGTATCCAAAAGAACCAGATGAATTAGGGGAAGAATCAATTTTAGGTAATCAAAATCCTCTTTGGGAGCAATTGCAAAGTGTAAGAAAATATGGAGGCTTCTATGTATCTAGTTTTCATATATCGAGATCAGTAGATATGAAATTGATGTCTGTTCGCACATGGAAGGCACTGACTAGAGTTAATTTTAATTTTGCAATGGATATGGCAGAAAAATTTGAAAATGCTTGTAGTGTTAGTAGCCATCTCCTTTTTGGGGCTGAGTATGATTCGATTCTTGAATGGCTTGTTGAAACAAAAGCTATGACTATTGAGGAAATTACAGAAAATGAAAGCTCCAAAAACATTAAAATTAATAATATTTATGGTTTGGGAAGTATTGGTGAGTGGACACAAGAAAAGACCATAAATGGAACTGTTTCTAAGCATGCAGTACGAGGAGCTTCAATTAGGAGTGACGGAAGTAAAAATCCGTTAGCATGGAGAGAAGCAAACTTTAAATATACAAGAAGCGATTTCATTGGTTTTCGAGTTGCTCTATACATACCTTAGTTTGCTATTACAAAAAAGACCCTAGCTTTTGCTGGGGTCTTATCTTTATTTCAATTCTCTAAAAAATTGATATTCTGTTCCAGAAGTTGTTTTCCCTTTATAAGTATATCCGTCATATATTCCATCTAAATCAACGTCAAGCTTCATATTATATGCAAATTTTTGATTTAAATTATTTACAATATGGATTGTAAAATTTAAAGTGTAATTAATATCTTCCAAATTTACATTAGCTTCTTGTAAAACTTTTCCGTTGAAAGAAATGGTACTGCTATCACTAGAAACGGAATAATTTGTTAATAAATCTTTGTTCAAATATCCTAAAGATATTGGATTAGAACAATCTGTATAAAATGTTGGTTCATCATAATTATTATTTTGGTTTTCATCATTAGTATTTACTATATTAAAATCAATCCTACCATTTTCTGGACTTGCAATATCTTGATACTTCCCAAAATTTAATGGGTTTTTATAATTTAATATTTTGGTTCCAGTATCAGATTTTGAAGATACAGAAATATTATCAATATATAGTTCTTTAACAGTATTTTCGTCGGTTAAATCAGAAACTGTTTGGCTATTGTCTAAATAAATAGAAATGTCAGTATATTGTGAAATTGCCATATCGCTTAAAGATTGATTTTCTGAATTATCAACAGCATTAGCACTATTATATAATAATATCCTTTGTATACTGAAAATAGGACTCTCATTTTCTTCAGCTATTGCGACCATTTGATTTGCAAAATTATTTCTAGCAAAAGCATCAGCAAATACAAAATTATAATAAAGTATTAATAGTATGATTGCTAAAATAATTAAAATAACAAAAGCTAGTTTTACATTTTTTATTTTGAACTTAAACTTTTTCATAAATTGTATATCCGTCCTTTCTTTCGTTAAAAGAGTACTATTTTTAAGAATTTAGTCTATTATATAACATTTGCATATAACTATATACTTTAGTATGCCAATTTTCATCTGATGCATATCTGGTGTTTACTCCTTCAACTGTAGGTCCGTTATAGTACCAACCTTCAGCAGTTTCACCATCATAAATTTTTGTACCAGCAGGGTTTAAATAATATTTAACCAAAGCTTTTGCAACTGTTTCAATTCCATCTGCATAACTATCAAAGTCTTGAGATGATTCATAAGGTGACTCATCATAAGATCCATATCCAAATAGATTGTTTTTATCATTTGCAATATTTGAAGATCCCCAACCACTTTCATGAATAGCTATAGCAGCTAAGAATATACCGTTTATGTTATATTTCTTTTCCATGTTGTAAAATACTTGATAATTATTTTCAAAAATTTTGTTTTTATCATTTGGAATATTTGTAAATATTTTTTTATAGTCATTTAAAGTTAATCCACTTGATTTATTTAATTCCATTCCAATATTAACTTTAAGTAAAATTCTTTGTATTCTATTCTTCTCTACGATGTTAGGTGTAGTTGTAGGAGAAGTTAAATTAGAAGTTTTAATATAACCTTCAACACCGTCAAATGAGACTTTTGCCCATTCTTCAGATGGAAGTTCTAATAATTTAACATCTATACTTGCTTTTACATCTGCAACATCGCTTGATGTATCATTTGCTTCAGATTTTAATTTATCATCAGCAACAAGATACATTGTATCTCCAATATGAACTTGATGTTTTGCTAAGAATTCTGAAGTACCGCGAGAAATTATTTTAGGTGTTGGTTCTACCAAGTTTGTTCTTGCTAAGATTGTTTCTTCAACAAAGTTACCATTTTCATAAGTTTTTACAACTGTAACTTGATCTTTTCCAAGAACACCTTCTTGAGTTACAATCTCTTCACCTTTAGGTAAAGTGGCATTATCATTATATGTAGTTTCAAATTCAACATCACGTTCTTCAGTAGCCTGTTCTTTTACTCTGTTCATACCAGCATTTTCAGAAATGATGCTTTGCATATTTAATCTATGTCTATTTAATTCATAAGCTTCAACTTCTTGTGAAGTATCAGTACTTGCATAACTTTCCGTAAAAGCAAGGTCTTTTGGGAAAAACAATGCCATACAAACAACTAAAATTCCACAACCTGTTAAAATATGTGATAATTTTAAATCATTTGACTTTGGTGTGCTTGTCCTATCTTTTGTACGGAAAGTAGAAGCAAAGACATTAGAGTGACTCTTTACTTGTCCAAGTTTAGCTTTAGGTTTATGATGTTGTTTTTTTGCCTTTTTTGCTTGCTTAGCATAAGCTTCTTGAGCTTGTGGGTTATTTCTTATTTCTTGAAGCTCTTTAAAGACATCAGATAAATTTCTATTATCATAGTTAAAAGAATTTTTATCATCTAACATAGCTTTACTCTCTTTCATTATAAAATAATACACATTTATTATATAATAACAATTGAGTTCTGTCCACACCTTTTTATAAAAAAACTAATGTTAGAAAAAATTACAGTAAAAAAGAGTAAAAATTTTTCGCAATAAAAATGTAAAAATATAAACAAAAAACATCGTAAATTTGATAAAAT
>CALXFI010000063.1 GCA_944387535.1 uncultured Clostridia bacterium
GACAATTACCATATATTACCAGTTAAAATTCAAAAGAAAAATATTAAAAGCAGATTTACTCTTTTTTTCTGTAGACGATGGATCGAGGTTGCCAAAAGTATATTTTCTATGTTATACTATCGATATAAATACATGGAAATCAAAAAAGCAGGAAAAAATATTTACTACAATATCATATTATTTTTGTATGTAAGTATAGAAAAAAGCTTTTTATATTAAAACAAATATCAGATGATATAAGACGGTTTTCTTATGAAATATGTAAAAAACATAAAGTTATTATTATATATATGGAAACAGACAAGAACCATATACAATATATGATAGAAATGGAAGGAATTATATCAAAATAGATAGATTCTATGCTGGTAGCCAGTTATGTTCTGTTTGTGGATATCAGAATGTAGATACAAAAGATTTGTCAGTTATAAAATGGACATGTCCTAAATGCAAAACAAAACATGACAGGGATATAAATGCTGCGACAAATATCCTTATGGAAGGGTTAAGAAAAATAGCATAAAGAAAAAATATAGGGCAGGGACTGCCCAAATTAACGCCTGTGGAGATAGTAGGTTACGAGGTCTATGAAGCAGGAAGCCCATTGGCTTTAGACAATGGGTAGTTCACGAAATGATGTTTTCATAGTATAATTGTAAAAGGAGGAGAGAAAATGGATAAAATAGGTATAGTAGTAGCAATGGAAGAAGAAAAAAATGCTGTTTACGAATTAATGCAAGATGTGGAATTAGAAGAAAGTTATGAATTGGATTTTTATAAAGGAAAAATACAAGAGAAAAAATGTATATTAGTACAAAGTGGTGTAGGAAAAGTAAATGCAGCAAGAACTACACAAATATTAATAGATAAATTTAAAGTAAATAAAGTAATAAATGTAGGAGCAGCAGCTTCTATTAATCCAATGCTTAATATTGGTGATATTTTGATTGGAAAATATGTTGTTCAACATGATTTTGATATAACAGCATTTGGCCATAGTAAGGGGTATATTACAGGTGTAGGAAACAATGTAAGATGTGATAGTGACTTCTTATATAAGGTAGAAGAAAAACTAAAAAAAGAAAAAGAATTTAATAAAAAAGAAGAAAACGAAAGAGGTTATAATATAAAAATAGGAATAGTAGCAACAGGGGATGTATTTTGCTCTGAAATAGATATGAGAGATGAAATAAGAGGTACATTTAATGCAGATGCAGTTGATATGGAATGTGGAGCAATAGGACAGGTTTGCTATTTAGATGGTATACCATTTATTGTAATTAGAGGAATTTCAGATACACCAGATGGTAATAATGCAGGAACATTTGATGAAAATTTAGAATTAGCCTCAAGAAGATGTGGTGAAGTTTTAAATGAGATTTTAGGGGACAGATTTTAGCTTTTAATTACAAAAATTGTAAAAAATAAACCAACAGCTTAAATTTACAAAAAAATACTTGATTTTTTTGACTATTCATGTTACAATTAATTTATGTTTAAAAAGAGAGGTGAATACTTAAAGACTATGGAAAGAGAAGCAAAGACAAGTTGGAAAGAATTAATAAAAGCTTTTGTTAGTTCTGATAGCCAATTAGAAGAACAAAATAATGAAGAAGTAATTGAATTTAATAATAAATATAGTAAAATATTGTCACAATCAAAAAGTGATATAAGTTCTTTAGAAGCCATGTTAGATCATCCAGATGTTAAAGTAAGAGGACAAGGTAGAAGAACAGAAAGAAGGCAAACTAGAAGAACTAGAACAAAACAACCAACAGTGGAAAATATAAGTCAAAGAGATAAAGATGTAGATAAAGAAATCGAAAGATAAATACAAGAATTTTTAAAATTCTTGTATTTTTGCTTGACAAATGGAAAAACTACCTTTATAATAATTATTGTCGTTTGATATGGCGAAGTAGCTCAGTTGGCTAGAGCATTCGGTTCATACCCGAAGGGTCATGTGTTCGAATCACATCTTCGCTACCATAAAGAGAATATAAATATAGATAAAATATTTATATTCTCTTTATTTTTTTACTCTTTTTTGCAAAAAAAGTTATATTTTATACAAAAAATATTTTCAAAATTTTCATAAATTAAAATCAATGTTTCATAAAATTAATAAAGAAAAAATATAAAAGTAGTGGTAATATTTTTTTGGGAAAAAGAGGTGAGAGAATGCTTGATAAAATCTGTACCTTTTTAACAAATAAAATAAGAAAAGAAATGCCAGAAGTAGATGATGAAAGAGCAGAGGTAATAAACTACGGATTGCAAAATATTATAGGAGAATTTCCTAAAATAATTCTTGTATTTATAATTGCATATATATTAGGAATATTTAAATGGACATTATTTACATTTATAGCACTATTTGTATATAAAGGAGCATCTGGAGGTGTACATTTAAAAACACATTTAGGATGTATTTTACTTACCACAGCATTTTATTGCTTAATACCATTTGCCTCACAATATTTTGAGTTAGTAGGTTTAATAAAATATATTACAATTTTAGTTTTATGGATATTTGGAATGTGGATGATAAAACTATATGCACCAGCAGATACAGAAGCTATTCCAATATTAGAAAGCAAAGTTAGAAAGAAAAAACAAATAGTATCATATATAAGTTTTACAATTGGCCTATTAGTAGCATTAGTTGTAAATAATCAAATGATAACTAATATACTTATATTAGCTAATTTTATTCAAACTTTAACAATAACTAAAGTAGCATATAGATTGACTAAAAGTAAATATGGATATGAAGTGTATGGAAGCGCTTCAACTGAATCAGTGTAATATAAAATATATACCGGTAATATTTTATATTATAATATATTATCAAGGAGGGGATTTAAATGCTTAAATTTTTAGCAAAAACAGCAGAAAAATATGCAAAAGCAACAAATACAGCATGTGCAGTATTTGCAATATTCCATCAACCAAAAATGCCAAAAAGCATGATTAAAAAAGACTAAATAAGTAGGCATTGGTAAGGATAGTTCGAAATAAATATTCTTACCAATGATATAACTTAATAGTTATGTACATACAATCCAAAAAAAGAAAGTAGGGAATAAATCTACTTTCTTTTTTAATAATAAATTTCTAATTGCTGTGAAAAATATTTATCTGTTTTAGATGTATATAAATTAACGTTATTATTTTTCTTAACTAACTTACGAACTTCCCATAAACCGAGTCCAGAATGATTTTCTTTGCTAGAAAAACCTTTATCATAAATCTTATCTGTATCCACATTTTTATCTTTATAAGTATTTTCTATTAAAATTATTTGTCTTGAATTTCTTTTGTCATCTCTAAAATCTATGTTAATTATCTTTTCTTCACTTTCAGAAGATGCTTCAATAGCATTATCTAACAATATTCCTAAAATTCTTGTAAATTCATATATTTTCATATGCAAAGTACTTAAATCCAAAAGAAAAGTCATATTAACTTTTATATCTTTAGAATCAGCTTCTTGATATTTTTTAGTTAATAAATTATAAATTCCATCATTATTTATAACTTCGGGATTTAATAAATACAAATTATTTACTCTTTGACAGTCATCTTCTAACTGGATATAATAGTCTTTTAATCCTTCCATATCATTAGTTCTAATATAACCACCAATAGTTGTAACAATATTATCAAAATCATGTTTAAATGCTCTAACATTATCATGTAAAATACGTAAACTTCTATTGTATTCTTCAGCATTTTCAAGTTTCTTAGTTGTAAGTATCAATTTAAAAACTCTTGTCAAACTATAAATACTAATAGCAAAATATACAAGCAAAAAGATGAAACTTAAAAATGTAATAATTACTGGTAAATTATCTACATAGTAAAATAGTGTTATTGATTGCGTAATAATTGCTAATATACCAAAACATAGATTTACAATTATAATAAATTTATTTCTTTTATCAACATCATCTAAAAATTGAAATTTAAAACTTTTATGTTTCAAAATTATAACAACTATAGAAGTTATGGCGTAAATTATTGCAAGATAACAAATCCTATAAATAGGTATAGAATTTAAATGATCACTATCAATATTAAACAGAGTAATAAAAGGATTTAATATTAAAATACCAATCAAATTAAAAATGATAAGAGAAAATACTGTAGCTACTATGCTTTTTAAAAATGATGGTTTGAAAATTATATATTGTAATATGATTGCAATAAAATAATTTACGAAAACATTAAAAGGGTTTGAAATTAAAAACATCGTAATAAAGCTAAAGGCGCAAATAGAGAACATATAGATAATTACTTTTTCCTTTTGTAAGCGGATATTTAGAATAGATGCAAATAAAAGCAAAATTAAAAAGTTTTCTATAAAAACACAGAAAACGAGTATGATATTTATAATAGTATCATTTGGAGTACTAATAGTATTCCAAATATTATTCAAAATCTCCATAATCTTTTAAAACCTCCATTATATCTGATTTATATTTAGGTCCGATTTCACAAGTACTTCCATCTCTGAAAGTAATGATACCAGAAACCGGTTCAACGTCTCTTATTTGAGAAAGGTTAGCAATACAAGATTTATGGCATCTTTTATAAGTTTTAGGCAAAGTATTTTGTATCTTTACAAAAGAACTATAAGTATCATAATCACGAGAGGCAGTATGAAATATTAATTTCATTCCATCTCTTTTGATATATTGAATTTCAGATGCATCAATAATTGTATTTTTATTATCAATCTTAATGTATCTTTTTGGTTGTCCGTTAACGTCCTCAAATAATCTTACGATTGTTTCCTTTAATCTGTCATAGGTGATAGGTTTTGCAAGATAATCGAAAGTTTTGAATCTATAAGCATACATTATATATTCTAGATGTCCAGTTGCAAAAATAAGATAAGAATCTTTATTAAATTTTCTAATTGCTTCTGCTAGCTCTAATCCAGATTTGTTAGATTTTAGGTTTATATCAAGTATAATCACATCAACTTTGTTGTTCCTTACAAAATCCAACATATCTTTAGTAGTACTTGCAGTGAAAACTACGGATGCGTCAAAATTGTTTTTGGTAAAGATACTTTCAAGCATTTTTTCTAACTTATCTAAAATATTTACGTTATCATCGCATATTGCGAATTTAAGCATAATATCACCTTCTTAAATAAATTATAAAAAATAGGAAACAAAGTCCCTCTGACAAAAAGAAACAAAATACCTTATTTTTCCAAAAACAAATACAATATATGTCAAAATGTCAACATTGTCAATAGAAATTTACAAATTTATCCAATCAGAAAAGCTAATAATATTAATAGAAAATTAAGTGAAATAAATAGTTTTATAAAATAAAAGCAGTTTATTGAAAAATATTGAAAATGGTGGTATAGTATATAAGACTAAGTCCAAAATGGATTTGGTGGTAAGTAGACATTTAAGATAGAAAGGAAAACATTATGGATGTCAAGACGTTGCTTTTACATTGGGATGGAGATTCTTTCCTATTTGATGTTAAAATTGTCGAAAAGGAAAAAAGGCAAGACAAGGTGAAGGCTGAAGGCAGAGCTTTGGTTAGAGCCCAGAAGGTTAATGGTAAGTATTGTGGACATTGTTGTATTTTTGGTGATAATGATTACACAACAGAAGACTTTAAAAGAAAAGTAGTTGTGTGTTGTATCAAACGAGCAAAACTCCTAAAAGAAGGAGTTATCGAAGCAAGTAGCAAAACACCTGAGCAACAACTTGAAAGAACCACATATGAAGATTTAGCTTAAGTTTAGACTTACGTAAAGTTATTTCCATCTGAGGTCTACTGCCCTTATCTCTCAATTGGGAGATAAGGGTTTTATTTTTTACCTTTTTTGTTCTATATTTTTTTGTTTTTCATAAAATTAATTATATTAGGAGGCATTTATGAAAGATAAAAAAATAAAGTTTATGTTTATTATTATTTTAATAGTTATTATTTGTATATTAAGCAGTATTTTTACCAAAGAAAGTAAAACAGTAGAAACAAGTAGTGAGCCTGTAAGTACTAAAAAAATAGAATGGGGAATAAAAAGAAATGATACACACTCACAGCCAGATGTAGGAAATGAAAATAGAAAGATACTAGAAGAAAATAATGGAATATGTTTAGGAAGTAAAGAAAGTAAAACAATTTATCTAACATTTGATGAAGGATATGAAGCAGGCTACACTCCAAAAATTTTAGAAGTATTAAAAGAAAATGATGTAAAAGCTGCATTTTTTATAACAGCACATTATTTAAATACTGAGGAAGATTTAGTAAAACAAATGATAGATGGAGGCCATATTGTAGGAAATCATACAGTTAATCATAAATCAATGCCAGCTTTAAGTGAAGAAGAAATAAGAAAAGAAGTAATGGATTTACATACAGCAATTTATGAAAAATTTGGTTATGAGATGAAGTATATTAGACCGCCAAAAGGTGAGTTTAGTGAAAAAAGTATAAAGTATACAAATACATTGGGATATAAAACAGTAATGTGGTCTTTTGCATATGAAGACTGGAATGAGAAAAAGCAGCCAGATGAAGAAAAGGCAAAGAAAAAAATCTTAGATAATCTTCATAACGGAGAAATAATGCTTCTTCATGGTAATTCAAAAACAAATACTAATATATTAGATACCATTATAAAAGAAGCAAAAAATATGGGATATCAGTTTAAATCTTTAGATGAATTTGAAAAGATAGTGTGAAAAGTTTTATGGAAAACAAGGATAAAACAAAAACGCATTAAAAACTTATAAAAAATAGTACATT
>CALXFI010000064.1 GCA_944387535.1 uncultured Clostridia bacterium
AAATAAGAAAAAGAAGTTTTTAGGCAAGTAATATGTCTAAGAACTTCTTTTTAAAAAAGTGTCCGGATATCAGAATTGATAAAAACATTGAAAAATGGATAAGAGTGAGGGTAAAAAATACGACCTGTAAATATGAACAAGGTTTAATACCTTTAAGATGAGAAATAACTAATAAATTTATAAAGTTATAATAAGGAAAAGTAAAATAAGATTTAAACAAATATAATAGAAAACAGCCAATAGATTGAATATGAGAAAGAATTTCAATGTTAGGAAACCAACTATCAACAAGAAAAATAATATGATAATTTTTATCAGAAAAAAGATTAGCACAAAAGAGAGACCTTCTTTGATGAGGTCAATGGAATAAGTATCAGAATTATGCTTACCTTTGAAACAACGAAACCAAAAGGGAATACCGTTGTTTACTAATGCGAAGAGAAAAAAGAAGGTGGTAAATTTATCCTTACAAAACATATAGTCGTCAAAAGAAATATGGACCTTATTGTCAGAATGTTTAACTTTAAATTTAGAAATAATAGAAGAAATGAAAGTAGCATAAAAAGAATAAGTAAATGGTGAAAATGATTTAAAGAAATGTATAAAATGCATTTAGTAAATTCAAGGTTAATAAAATAAGATAGAAAATAAAATACAAAAGATAATAAAACCTCACATAATCAATTATTTGGTTATGTGAGGTTTTTGTACTCTTAAAGTTTAAAATAAATTTATTTAAGTTGTTGTTATAGGAGTTAAATGGTGCTATAATAGAAGCGTTAGATTGTGTAATAGGAGGTAAGGAATATGAAAAGTAGATTAAAAATATTGCCAATATTAATAATAGTGATGCTTATATTACAGTTTTTATTACCAATAGTTTCAAATGCAGATGATATAGAGCTGCAAGAAGCTGAAAAAACATTAAAAGTTGAGTTAAAAAGAGATGAGTCAAACTCAAATCAAGTAAATATAACGGCAACAGACACTAAGTACAATATTGAAGAATTAAAATATGTACATAAACGTATAGAATTAAGTGAGATTAGTTATTTTGAAGAAAATAATTCTGATGTAAAAACAATTGAAATAACACCATCACAAAATATAAAAGCATCTTTTATGATGGATGGATATGGAACTTATACAGTTTATGCTAAAAATGCACATGGCGATAGATTTTTAGCTAGAATTACAATACATGATCCAGGGGAGGTTCCTGACCTAACATTAATAAAAAATGAAAATAATCCTCTTTCTTTAACAATTCAGGCTATAAGTAAAAATAGTGAGATTTCAATTATAAAAATTGCTAAATTAAATGATATAAATGAAGATATAGATTTTAATACAGAAGGAACTAATATAGAATTTACTAAAAGTAGTAATGTTAATTTAGTATATAAAGTAACTGAAGAAGGATTATATGAAGTTTATGCAAAAGACGAAAAAGGTGCAAGTATAACAAAACAAATATATTTATCAAAAAATAAAACTCCAATAGATGTAACTATTACAGATTTAGGAAATAGAGAAGTTAGTTTAAATGTTACTGATAGCATTTGTAATATAACAAAAATAAAAGTTGCTAAAGCTTCTGAAATATCAGATTTTGATGACTTTGAAACAAAAGGAGAAGACTTAAGTTTTACAGAAGGAAGAACAGTAAATGTAAATTATACAGCTCCAGAAGATGGAACATACACATTTTTTATAGAAGATGAAGCAGGTTATAGAAAAATGGTTGATGAGAGGATTACTTCTACAGAAAATCCTATGGAAGTAACAATAACACAGGATTCAGAAAAACCAGGGAAATTGACAATAAAAGCAACAGATACAGCAAGTGACATAGTAGAGCTAAAAGTTGCAATAGGTGAAGATATAACTATGGGTTATTTTGAAAACAATGGAGAAAGTTTAAGCATAACACCGGGAAAAGAAGTAACAGCAAATTATCAAGTAGAAGAAAATTGCGTTTTAAATGTTTATATAAAAGATGCAGATGGATATACTCATTTAACAAGAAAAACAATTATAGTTTCAACTGGACCTACTCAAAACGAACCACCACAAATAACATTAACACAAAATCAGAGTAATCCAAGGCAAATAGATGTAACAGTAAGTGATCCCGATAATTATATAGACACTATAAAATGGGCAGAAGGAAGTCATGATGCAAACTATTTTAAAAGTAACGGGAATAGAATAGGTCAAGGACAATTAGGAAAAATTATTACGACTGAATTTACAATAGATATGATAGGTACATATACAGTATATGCAGAAGATCAAGATGGAGCAAGTAGTGTAGAAGAGATAAATATATTAAGTTTAGATAAAGTAGAAGAGCCAGATACAACAGCTCCTATAATAAGTGGAGTAACAGATAATGCTATTTATAAAAATTCTGTAACACCAAGTGTTTCAGATGAAAATTTAGATAGTGTAACATTAACAAAAGATGGAGCAGTTGTAAGTAACTATAAAAATGGAGATATAATTTCTGAAGAAGGAAATTATATATTAACAGCTAAAGATAAAGCTGGAAATGAAACAGTAGTGAACTTTACAATAGATTTTACAGCACCTGAAATAGAAATTACACAAGAAAATACAGATAGTAAAAATGTTGCAGTAACAATAAATTTAAAGGATAATTTAACTGGAATAGACATTTTAAAAGTAGCAAGTGGAGAACAAAATGAAAGCTATTTTGAAAATGGTGGACAACAAATAAATATAATAAAAGATGGATTATCAGCAATAGGAAAAATTAATGTTACAAAAAATGGCGTTTATTCAGCATATGTAAGAGATTTAGCAGGAAATGTAAAAGTTCAAACATTTGAAGTAACAACAATAGATGAAGGACAAGAACCAGAACCTGAGCCAGAGCCTGATACAACAGCACCTGCTATTAGTATAGAAAAGGCGGTTTCACAAGATAAAACATCTGTAAATCTAACAATAAATGTAGTAGATACAGAATCACAAATACAGATAGTTAAGATGGCAAATGGAGAAAGAGATACAAATTATTTTACAAACAATGGAACAGAACTTCAAATGAAAAAGGAGGATAAGACATCTACCTCTATTGTAAACATAACTCAAAACGGAATATATACAATATATGCAGAAGATGAAGCCGGAAACAAAGTAGTAAAAACTATAGATATTACAGAAATAGAAGAAAAGGAACCTGAGCCAGAGCCAGAACCTGATACTCTACCTCCAACTATAGCAGGAGTAGAAGATGGAAAAACATATAGAAATTATGTAACACCAATAGCATCTGATGAAAATTTAGCCCAAGTAATTCTAATAAAAGATGGAAACATTGTAGAAAATTATACAAATGGAGACCAAATCAGAGAAAATGGTAGTTATGTTTTAATAGCAACAGATGAAGCAGGAAATAGAACACAAGTAAGTTTTAAAATAGATATTAAAGATGAGGATACAAATGAAGGCAATAATACTAATACAGACGGCAATACAAATACAAATCCTGGTACAAACACAAATCCAGACACTAATAATAGTAATAATGAAGGAAACGATAATACAAATACTGACATAGATAATCCAAATACAAATGGGAGTACAGATGGAAATGCAAATAATAATCAACAAGGTGGAGCAAATAGACCAAGTGGAAGTACCAATAGAGGAAGTAGTGGTAGTAGCACAAGTGGAGGTATACAAAATTCACAAGGAGGTACAACAGCAACTGGTAAATTGCCATATGCAGGTTTAAGAAATGCATTAATATTTGTAATAATAGCTTTAATAGGGGTTTCAGGATATACGTATATGAAATATAGAAAATATAGCAAGTTTTAAGTATAGAAACAGCTAAGGTTTTGCTTTAGCTGTTTTTTCTAGTACAAGTATTGCAAAAGAAATTATTTGATGGTATAAATTATATAAGGGTTAGGAGGAAGCTTTATGCATAAAATATTAATTGTAGAAGATGATGAAAAATTAAGAAAAGAATTAGAAATATTTCTAAATAAGAATGGATATAAAACAAAAATATTAGAAGACTTTTCAAATACCATCGAAGATATATTAAAAGAAAAAGCAGATTTAGTATTGTTAGATATAAATCTTCCAAAATTTGATGGAGAATATATATTAAAAGAAATAAGAAAAGTATCAGAAGTGCCAATAATAATTATAACAAGTAGGGATAATGAAATGGATGAACTTTTAAGTATGAATTATGGAGCAGACCACTATGTAACAAAACCATTTAATATACAAATCTTGCTTGCAAAAATAGCATCTGTATTAAGAAGAAGTACAGCTTTAGAAACACCATCTGATAAAATAGATTGCCATGATTTTATTTTAAATTTATCAAAAAGTTTGATAGAAAAAGATGATATAAAAATCGAGCTTACAAAAAATGAATTAAAGATATTACATTTCTTAGTACAAAGAAGAGGAAAAATTGTATCTAGAGAAGAAATAATGGATTATTTGTGGGATAGTGAAAGTTTTATAGATGATAATACTTTAACTGTAAACATGACAAGACTAAGAAATAAATTAGACCAGATTGGATTAAAAGAATTAATAGAAACAAAAAGAGGACAAGGATATATTTTAAAGTAAAGAGGTTTAAAATGAAATTTAAAAATTATTTGAAAGACAATATTATAACATTATCATTAATTGTATTTGTAATAGCTACAATAGAAATATTTCTTATGATTTATGATATTTCTATGTGGGTTAGAGTATATATTCCAATATCTATTTTAGCTGCTTATATAATTGGGTTAATTACTTCTTATTATAAAAGAAAAAACTTCTATAATAAAATATTTAATACACTAGATGAGCTTGATAAAAAATACTTAATATCAGAAATGGTAGGAAATCCTGAGTTTTTAGATGGAAAAATGCTAAAGACTATATTAGAAGAAGCATCAAAGTCAATGACAGAACATGTAAATGAATTTAAGTTCTTAATGGAAGATTATAAAGAGTATATAGAACTTTGGATACATGAAATAAAAATACCAATTGCAACAAGCAAAATGATAATAGAAAATAATAAAAATGATGTAACAAAAAGTATAGATGAAGAGTTAGATAAAATAGATGATTATACAGAGCAAGCTTTATTTTATGCTAGAAGCAATGCAGTAGAAAAAGATTATATAATTAAGAAAACTAATTTAGAAAAAATAGTAAATACTGTAATTATGAAAAATAAAAATGAATTTATACAAGGAAAAATACAATTAGATGTTCATGATACTAATATAGAAGTTGCAACAGATAGTAAATGGGTTGTGTTTATCTTAAATCAAATAATTCATAATAGTATAAAATATAAAAAACAAGATGAAAATTTACAAATAGAGATTTTTACTAAAAAGAATAAAGAAAATATTATTTTATATATAAAAGATAATGGCATAGGAATAAAAAAGGGAGAAATAACAAGAGTATTTGAAAAAGGATTTACTGGTTCAAATGGAAGAATTTTAAATAAGAAATCAACAGGAATTGGATTATATTTATGTAAAAAATTATGTGATAAATTAGGTATGGCAATTGAATTAAATTCAGAAGAAAATGTTGGAACAGAAATAAAATTAGTATTCCCACAAAATAGTTTTAATAATATGTAATTTAGGAGGAAAAATATATGAGAGTAAAAAAGTTTAAAGATTTAGAAGAAAAAGATTTAAAAGAAATAATAAATGCTCATTTTAATCATTGGAGTAAATACTCACCAAAAATGAGAATGGAAGACACAGAATATAAATTCAAAAAATTATATACAACAGATGAATTTCCATTTGGAATTGCATTATTTGATGACCTAGACAATGTAGTAGGTTTTTGTGTATTCAAAATAAAAAATTTGGAAAAATACCCTGAAATATATCCTTGGGTATCAGATGTTATGATATTTGAAAAATATAGAGGTAAAGGATATGGAAGAAAACTTATAGAATTTGCAGAAAAAGTTTTAAAAGAAGAAGGATATAAGACGGTATATATCTGGACAGACCAGGTTCCAGAATTTTATAAGAAATTAGGTTATACATATAAACAAAAAGTAGAGAAAAATGAAGGTGGATATGGAGAACTATTTTATAAGGATATATAATAGGGGAGATGTGTTATGGAAATAGCATTCTATGCAGGGAGTTTTGACCCGTTTACAAATGGACATTTACATGTAGTCGAAAATACAACAAGAATTTTTGATAAGGTAATTATAGGAATAGGAGATAATCCAGATAAAAAAAGAAGATTTGACAAAGATTTAATGAAAAGCACAATAGAAGACGTATTAAAAAATAGAGAGCTTAATAATGTAGAGGTCATTTGCTATAATAATATTACAGTAGATACAGCAAAAGAAAATAATGCAACATTTCTAGTAAGAGGTGTACGAAATGGTATGGATTATCAATTTGAAGAAAATATGGCATCTATAAATGAAGAAGTAGCAGGAATAGATACAATATATATAAGAGCTGGAAAATTAGGAAATATAAGTTCGAGTATGGTAATGGAATTATATCAAAATGGAAAAGATGTATCAAAATATTTACCAGAAGAAGTGATGAGAATTATTAAATAAAAGTAGACCAAACAAATGATTTGGTCTGCTTTTTTAATGTAAATAATCTTCCGGCTATGCCGGTAGTAACATAGGCTTTAGCTATGTACTATACAAAACTCCCTTCATGATA
>CALXFI010000065.1 GCA_944387535.1 uncultured Clostridia bacterium
GCTATTGGTGTTACTACTAATTCGTTATTGTTATCTGGATTTATCTCTGCCGTTGCATGTGTTCCATCTGCTGCTGTTTCTATAGCAAATCTTCCTGCATTCTCTCCTCCTAATGTTACCTTTTGACTTGCTCCTCCTACATATGCTGTTACACTTGCAGGTGTTGCTGTTATTGTTGTTGTTACTACATGTATATTTATTGTTATTGTTTTTCCACCATTTCCTTCTTGTACTTCTACACTTGTCTCTCCTACTGCTATTGGTGTTATAACTAATTCTTTATTATTACTTTCGCTTATCTCTGCTGTTGCATGTATTCCATCTGCTGGTGTTGCTATGCTAAATGCTCCTGCATTTTCTCCACTTAGCGTTACTGTTTTACTACTTCCATTTACATATACTGTTACATCTTTCTCACTTGCATCTATACTTGTTCCCAATACTGTTAACATTGCTGCTTCTGATGTTTTTGTTACTACACTTGTTCCATATTTTTGTGTTACTACTACATAATAATAACTTCCATTTAAATCTGTTGTTACATTTTCTTTTGATATTGTATATGTGCTTCCTGTTGCATTATCTATTGGTTCTCCACCTTCATTAGAATTTGTATCATTTTTATACCATTGATATGTTATATTTCCTTCTCCTGTTGCTGTTACACTAAATATTACATTTTGTCCATTTTCATACGCTGATACTGGCTGTGGATTTACTGTTATTTCTGCTTCTGCTTCTACACTTAATGCTGCTGCTTCACTTGTTACTTTATTGTTTGTTCCTCCATAATTTTGTGTTACTTCTACATAATAGTAACTTCCATCTAAGTCTGTTGTTACTTCTTCTTTTGGTATCGTATAAGTATTACTTACTTCTCCATCTATTATTGTTCCACCTACATTCGAATCTGTTGTGTTCTTATACCATTGGTAGCTAAATGTTCCACTTCCACTTGCTTCTACTTCAAATGTTACATCTGTTACTCCTGCTATTACATTTACATCATTTGGTGTACTTACACTTGCTCCATTTCCTACTGTTAATCTTGCTGCATTACTTGTTATTTGTATTGTTGAACTTCCATAGTTTTGTGTTATTACTACATAATAATATGTGTCATTATCTTCTGCTGTAGCATTATTTATTGTATAACTATTACTTGTTGCTTTATCTATTAGTGTTCCATTTTTATTATCGTTTGTTGCACTTTTATACCATTGATAAGAAATATCTCCTATTCCTGTTGCTTGTACTTCAAATGTTGCTTTGCTTCCTTCTGTTACTGTTATTGATGAAGGTTGTGATGTAATACTTGCTTTCTCTGCTACTGTAAGTAAAGCTTCATTTGATGTTGCTGTTGCTACTGCTGTTCCATAGCTTTGACTTACTTTTGCAAAATAATATCTTCCATTTAAGTCTGTTGTTACTTCTTCTGTTGGTATTGTGTATGTGTTTTGGTTTGCACCTGATACTATATTTTCTACTCCTTCTTGGCTTGTTTTATAAAACCATTGATAGCTAAGGTTTCCATTTCCACTTGCTGCTACTGTAAATGTTACATCATTTGCTCCTTCTATTGCTTGCATACTTGTTGGCTGACTTGTTACTTCTACTGGTGATATTACTGTTAACTGTGCTGTATTTGTTGTTGCTGTATTTGTTTTTCCTTTATATTCTTGTGTTACTACACAATAATAATATCTTCCACTTATACCTGCTGTTACAACATCTTTACTTATTTTATAAGTACTACTTTGTGCATTTTGTATTGGTGTTCCATTTTGATTTGAGTTTGTCATATTGTAATACCATTGATAACTTATAGTCTCTTCAGAAGCACTTCCACTATCTACTCCTGTTGCTATTACACTAAAGCTTACATCCTCTATTCCACTTATTGTTTCCACTGCTTCCGGTTGCTTTGTTATTGTTAATACTGGTGTTTTTTCTACTGTTAACATTGCTGCTTCTGAAGTTTTTGTTACTGTACTTGAACCATAATTTTGTGTTACTACTACATAATAATAAGTTCCACTTAAATCTGTTGTAACTTCTTCTTTTGGTATCGTATAAGTATTACTTATTTCTCCATCTATTGGTGTTCCATTTTGGTTACTGTTTGTTGTATTCTTATACCATTGATAAGTGAAATCTCCTTCTCCTGTCACTTTTACTTCAAACGTTACATCTTGGTCTTTTTCAAATGCTGTTACTGGTTGTGGGTTTACTTCTATTTCTGCCTCTGCTTCTACACTTAATGATGCTACCTCACTTTTTGTTGTTTGTATATCTCCTTCATAATTTTGTGTTACTTCTACATAGTAATATGTTCCATTTAAATCTGTTGTAACTTCTTCTTTTGGTATTGTATAAGTATTACCTATTTCTCCATCTATTGGTGTTCCGCCTTCATTTGAATTTGTTGTATTTTTATACCATTGATAAGTAAGTGTTCCTTCTCCTTCTACCTCTACTTTAAATGTTACATCTGTTATTCCTTCAATTACACTTACATCACTTGGTTGTGTACTCACACTTGGTGGATTTATGACTATTTCTCTTTCTACTGTTAATTTTGCTACATTACTTGTTACACTTGTCGTTGAACCTTCATAGTTTTGTGTAACTATACAATAGTAATAAGTATTATTATCATCTATTTTTACTGCATCTATTGTATATGTGCTTCCATTTTCTCCATCTATTTCCGTTCCATTTGTTGCCAGATTTGTTGTACTTTTATACCATTGATAAGAAAGTTCTCCTGCTCCTGTTGCTTCCACTTCAAATGTTACTCTATCTCCCTCTGTTGCTTCTACTGACTCTGGTTGTGATATTATATTTATGTTTTTATCTTGTTCTGGGCCTATTATTGTTATATTTCCATCTTCATCTACTTCTGCTTCATATCCTCCGTGATTTATGTCTGTATTTCCAGTGTCTGGATCATATTCTGCTGTTGAATCTGGATCTTTTTTATTTAATTCATCTTGTATTTGATCTGCTTTATCTTCTCCTGCCAAATCTTTATCTATATTATCTAATGCATCTTCTATATCATTTACTACATCTTCTCTATTATTTGTTAATTCTCCACTTATCTGTACCTCAAACATATGGTCTTTGTAATCTACCTCATATGTATCGTTTGATGGTTGATATTTAACTATGGCATCAGGGTCATTTTGTTTTAACTTTTCTTCAAATATATTTGCTATTTGGTCATTTGTATACCCTTTTCCTGCTACCTCTATTTGTGTTTCGTTCCAGATTAACACTACTTCTTCTTTTATTTGTGCCAAATCTGTTTGTTCTTTTGCTTCTCCTACTTTTCCTAGTATCCCATTATCTCCTGTTATTGATGCTATTGTTACTCCTGCAAGAATTAGTAGTACTACTATTGTTACTACTAACGCAACTAATGTTATACCACTTGTACGAATTTTATTACCTTTATTAATGTTATTTTTAGATGAAACAGATTTCATTGTATTATTCCTCCTCTTTCGTTTTATTTTTTTCCATTTTTTATAAATTATACATATTTATTCCGTGTCTACATTTATTTTACTTTTTATGTATTATTTTCGTATATACTACGTATTTATTTTATATAAATAATTAATTTTTGTAAATACTTTTTACTTAAATAAAAGAAATAAATTATTAGAAAATATTAAAACTTCATTTTATATCCGAGTTTGACAGTTGGAACAATAGAAAATAACATATAAGCCCTAGAGACACTCAAAGTTGACGTGTCAAGTTTTTTTAGTTTTTTCGTTGTCTAAGGTTAACTTATTGCTTTCTCCTATGATATACTTTTGACATACAAAGGAGGACTATTTTATGTATGTAAAAAAAGTGGATACAATGGTAGAACGTTCCTATTGTTGAAGGATATAGAATTAATGAAAAATAAGACATCGAACTATAAAGAAAATTGGATATTTAGATGATTTTAAAAAAATATGAAGATCCTGTTGCTCACTTTAGAGAAGTAGCTAAATAGATGAATAAAGAAGAAATAAAAGAACTTACTATTAAGAATTTAAATAATAAAACTATTGATAATTCTTCTAAGTCAAAAAATTTAGGCTATGTTGCTTTAAGAGAAATTTATAAAGAACTAGGTTTAGATGAATTTATTAATTAGAAAAATAAAAACTTAAAAATTAAATATAGCTTAAAAAATCTTTTCCCTACTTATATATTCTAGAATTATGTACCATGGTTCTAAAAAAGAAACATTTGAAAAAAAGATAGATTTTTTGAAAATTTTAAAGGATTTACTCTAAAAGACCTTTATCGTCCTTTAGATTACTTTAATGGATATAAGGAAGAAATAGAATCTCTACTTTGAGAAAAAACTAAAGAACCTTATAAAAGAAATGCTAATAATTTATATTATGATTGCACAAATTATTATTTTGAAATAAGGCAATCGCAATCACATTGGCTTTAGACAATGGGTAATTCACATTAGATAATAAATACTCAATTGGTAAAATTATAGATTCAATGAAAAATTATAATAGTATTCCTATAGAGCACAATGTTTGTTTATAGAACTATAGTGATAAAGTTATAAAAGACATTGGAAAGAAATTTAACATTAATTTTTCTAGAAAATATCTTACTTTATCAGAAATTTAAAAAATAAAATTAGACAACATTTTAAAAGCGAGCAAATCTTACTTAGGTAATGGTTTGCTCGCTTTAACTGTCAAACTCAGGATTTTATACTTACTTCAAAGCTTTTACTTCTATTCTAATAACCAATCTATTATATTTTTATGGATTATTCCATCTCTTGAAAAATTTGTTTTATCACAAGAAATAACATACTTAGGGAAATTATCATTTAATTGTTTAAATGCTCCAAATTCTCTTTTAATTACATTTTCATCTGCTAATAAATATGCAACTTGAATATAAATTTTTTCATCAGTCTTTGTTGCAATAAAATCAATTTCTCCTTGTTTTGTTTTTCCAACATATACTTCATATCCTCTTGCTAGTAATTCATTATAAACAACATTCTCAATTGCAAAACTTTTATTTATTTCATAATTATTATTTTTTATTTGTGCTATTCCTAAATCAGTCATATAATATTTATTTAATGTCTTTAAAATAGCTTTTCCATGTATATCATATCTATATGCTTTTTCTATAATTAAAGCCTTACATAAAGCATCTAAATATGAATACAATGTTTCTGTTGATATCGTTCTACCTTCATTTTCTAAAAACTTAATTATGTTATTTGCTGAAAATTCTCTTCCTGTTATATCTACTATATATTGTAAAATCAAATTGAATAAAGCCGTATCTTTTAATCCTAATCTTTCCACTACATCTCTTAATATAATAGAATCAAAAACACTGTGTAAATAATCTTTTATATTACTTTCTTCCGTAAATTGTGTTCTATTAGGTAATCCTCCCCATTTTAAATAATCCTCAAAAGAATTATCATTTTTTGCGTCCTTCTTAGTTAGTTCAATATATTCTTTATAAGTTAGTGGATAGATATTAAATATAACATACCTTCCAGATAATACTGTTGAAAGTTCATTTGAAAGTAATTTACTGTTAGAGCCTGTAATAAATATACTCGTATTTTTTATAGAAGCTCTGAGTGAATTTACAACAACCTCAAACTTATCTACATTTTGTATTTCATCTAGAAAAATGTAATAAATCTTTTTATCCTTTATTTTATCCTTAATATATGTATTTAATTTTTTATAATCTTTTAAATCTTCAAATTCTACATATTCAAAATTCACATATATAATGTGGTCTTCATTAACATTTTTTTCTTTTATTTCGTCAACTATTTGTTCCAATATTACAGACTTTCCACATCTTCTTATACCTACTAGTATTTTTACTAAATCACTATTATAGAATCCTCTTATTCTCGATAAATACATTTCTCTTTTTAACATTTTTATCACCCTATAATTATTATAAAACTATTTTTTATGTTTGTCAAGTTATTTTGTCTAAACAAAATAACTTTTAATTTATATATATTTATTTTGTTTTGTCGAAATAAGTTTTTTATGTAAAAAAAGAAGCTATCTCTAGCTTCTTTTTTATATGATATCATATATTTATACATTTACAATTTTTTTATTTTTTGTTTACTAAATCTTTTAATGCTTTACCAGCTTTGAATACTGGAGCTTTTGATGCAGGTATTTTGATTTCTTCTTTAGTTTGTGGGTT
>CALXFI010000066.1 GCA_944387535.1 uncultured Clostridia bacterium
TTATGCATTTTTTTATCTAACAAAAACATTTTAATTTTTTTCTTGAAAAACTATTGACAATTAATAGTTAGTCTTTCTTCATGACAAAATAATACACTATTGTCATATAGCTGTCAAGAAGATTATAATTTTTATGTAACTATTATCTAACATAATTTGTAAAACTTAATAATTTCTCTAAAGGAAAGAAGACTCAATAAGAGTCTTCTTCCTGAAAATTTTAAATGTTTATAAAATTCCTTGCTACAATTCCATATAGTTCCATCTTATCTTGAATAATCTCAGTTAATGAACTATATGTTTTTTCTTCTTCTTGATGTCCAATTGGGAAATATGCAATTGGTCTTACGCCAAAGCATCCATCAATTTCTTCTCCGTTAGTTGAAAACAAATCATAATTTGGAGATATAGCCGCATTAAAATATACTCCCACACAAAATAGCATTTTATCTTTTGACACAATATTTTTGGCTTGAGTAGCTAACCAATGTGGTGTATTAGATTGCACTTGTATATCTTCTTCTAAACTACATATCCACGAATTAGAAGCTTCTTCTATCTTTCCTTCTTTTTCAAATTCTCCTCGAAGGAAGCTTTCTGGAGAGTAGTCATTTTTGCCATAAGCAAATATTCTTCTTTCTAAGTCTTCATCTTTTATTGATACTCCATACATCTGTAGCATTTCACTAATGGAAATATTAGAAATATCAAGCATGCCGTCTAATTTAAATAAACCACATACATTGTTCATAATCTCAATTGCATTTACATATCCTTTTGCACCTTCTAGTGGTAACAAAAATTGCGCTTCAGATAACAAAAATGCTGCACATTTTTTTCTCTTACGAATAGTAGTTCCAATGTAATTCCAAGTTAAATAATCTTCGAGTTCATTACTTGAAAAAGTTATGTCTTCACAACCATTTTGAGATTTTGGGCTAAAATAACTCTTATTTTTAACTACTTGGATATTTAAAACTTTTCCTACCTCTACAACTTCCCCATTAATACTCACTGGTTCTCTTCTAAACATCTCTTTTCCTCCTATCACTTATTTTCCTGTCTTACTTTATTGTTAAAGTTGTAATTACAACTTGTGATAGTTTTTTAATGCCTGTTATATTATAATATCTTATCATAGTCTACATAATTTTTCAACAATATGATTTTTATTTTTAAATATTTTTGAATTTTTTGTAATTTCACTAGACAGTATTTGACCTTTGTGATATTATATATTTTGTAAAAACAAAAGATATGAAATATCATTATTTCAATTAGGAGGTTTAAGATGTCAAAATTAAGAAATTTAAAATTTATTATTATAACTATAAGTATTATAACATTTATATTTTTATTAAATAGTTGTTATGCCGTTGATTTAAATTTAAGTACTGATTTAACTTCTAATATGTCAACAAATACAACTAATGAAACAGATACAAATACTTCACAAGGTGATACTCAAAATTCTACAAATACATTTGATAATACTGTTTCAGATACAAATAGTAGCAATACTTCTAATACTAGTAATTCAGCAGGAACAAATACTAATTCATATAACTCAAATACTTCAGCCACATCAAATACAACTACAAATACTGGTTCTTCTTCAGCAAGAGTAACTAGTACTTTACCAGAAAGCGAATTAGGTTTACCAAATATACTAAATATTATTTTAATTGTAATTGGTGTTTTACTTATCTTACTTGCAATTGCAATTTTAATTAGATTAAAAAAATAAAAATTTTAAATTGGATTAATTTAACAATTTTTTAAAAGCTTTATTTTTCAATAGAGCTTTTATTTTTTTATTTTTCCACGTATATTTTATTTAAAAAATTAGATAATAATATTATAATTATTTTTCATATTGTTTTGTTATGGAAAATATTGTTTAATTTTTTTATAGGAGGAACCTTTTATGTATAAGAAATTAATATTAAGTGCATGTACTTTACTTGCAACTATTGTTTTTACTTTTAGTATTTCTCTTGCAAATGATGGTGCTAATATGTTAGAAGGTGCTGCAAACGGTGTAAGAAATGTTGTTGGCGGTACAGAAAACGCTATTGAAGATGCTGCTGGTGGAGTATCTAATACTGCTAAAAATATGACAAACGGAATGGAAAAGGGTGCAAATTCTGCTACTAACTCTATGAGAAATTCTACTGGTACTACTAAAGACACAAATGATAATAGCAACAATGATGGATATATAGCAACTAGAACTTCTACAAACGCAAATACAGGAGCTGCAACTTTTATGGGAATGACAGCAACAACATGGACTTGGTTAATCATGGGTATTGCAACAATTGCAATAGTTGCTCTAGTTTGGTATTATGGGAACCAATTAAAAACATCTAGATATGATGATAGAGATTAATTTTTATCTTAAAAAATGCACTTTAAATAATATTTAGAGTGCATTTTTTAATTTTATATGCTATAATATTTATTATAAAATATAAAAACAGAGGTAATAATAATGAACACAAAATTAATTGCAAAAAATCCAACTGCTTATCATAATTATACAATTGAAGATAAATTAGAAACAGGAATTGTACTTTCAGGTACAGAAATAAAATCTATAAGAAAAGGAAAAGCTAACTTAAAAGATAGTTATGCTATTATTAAAAATGGTGAAGTTTATATAGTAGGAATGCATATTAGTCCCTATGAACATGGGAATATTTTTAATAAAGATCCTATGCGTGATAGAAAACTTTTATTAAATAGAAGAGAAATAAATAAATTAATTGGATTAACAAAGCAAAAAGGCTATAGCTTAGTTCCAATAAGTCTTTATTTTAAAGGAAGTTTAGTAAAAGTAGAATTAGGAATTGGTAAAGGTAAAAAACTATATGATAAACGTCAAGATATTGCAAAAAAAGATGCAGAACGTAGAATAAATCAAGCTATGAAACAAAAATACAGAGAATAATTTTTTCTCTGCATTTTTATTTTCATATTTATTTAGAAACGACCTCCACCGCCGCCTCCGGCCTCCGCCGTCCGCCGCCACCAGATGATCCGCCTCCAAAGCCTCCACCTGAACTATATGAAGATGAGCTAATACTTGAAGAACTATTATGCATAGCTGTTTCAACACTTCTATTTAATTCCCTAGTTATTCCTAAATTTACACTTTGATATATTAATAAATTTGTATCTATATTACTTGTATCTGTAATACTCATTTTCATCTTCTTTTCTACTTTATCAGCACAACCTAAAACTGTTGCTGTAACTAAATATCTTTCCCATAAAGTAATTTCTGGCAAATCTTTTTCATCAAAATTACTAAAATCTTCTAAAAATCGTTTATGTGCAAGCCATTTAGAATATTCTTCTTTACCTTTTTTAGTTCTATTTTTATCATTGGCATTTATAATAAAATAGATACTATTAATTATTGTAATTCCTAGTAAATACCATAAAACTTGCACAGCACAATTACTTAATCCATAAAATACTCCAAATGCAAGACAAAGGCTTAAAACATAATTTATAATTACAAAAATTTTGTAAACAGTTGATGTCTCATTTCCTTTAAAATATTCTTTCCTTTCTGTTTCTTCTTTTGTTACTTTTTTAAACTCATCAATTCTTCTAATTAAATTTTTAGCCTTAGAAGTTGTTTTTCCATAATTTCTTAAAGATTTCAAATTACATTTATTGTCTCTTCCAACCATATTGAATAAAACATATATAACTACAGCTTCAGCACTTGTTCCTGTGTAATTTTTGTTTTCAAGAACTAATATTACATCATCATTATCAGGATTTTTTTCATAAGATATTATTTTTTTGCTTATTAAATTTAATATTGTTGCTGAAAATCCTATGGTAGTACTTTTTCTTTTCATTAAATATTCTAAAACATTTGGATTGTCCTCACTTGGAAATTCTCTATAATATCTACCTTTAAAATTATTCCTTTCATTAATTATTTTTATTAATTTATATACAGCAAAAGCACCTAAAATAGCATTTGTAATCACAACAAAAATTGTAAAATTTTTTCTTAATCTTTCTTGTTTTACCTCTAATATTTTATTTAATTTCTCATATATATTTAAATATTCATCTTTTGCTTCTTCATCAAAGCCTTCTTCTATTTCTTCCTTAAAATCATCTAGCCTACTTCTTGTTAAAAACATATAATTATTATCTGTTAGACTCTCTAAACTATATTTTAATCCTTCTTTCCACTCTTCATTTACTGCGTCTTTTGTCTTTTCAATTCTATCTAGAAAATTTTGTTTTTCTTTGCTTGTTTCATCTAACCTATTTACTAATTCTAATGCATAATTATAATAATACATTCTTTGATTTTCTTCTAATTCGATTACTGCTTCGCCAGCTTTACTTTCAAGGTCTAATTTTTCTTTTTCTCTCTCTGAATTTGCCGTATCTGCCATCATTTGCTCATATTTTAAGATATTATCTCTTCCATCTATATTAGATTTTTTAGTGGCCTGTGGCACTAGATCTTTATTAAACATAATTCTTATGGTTTCTGGAGTATAGCTCTCTACATTTGTATCTTTAAAATATAAAGTTTTGGCATCTATAATTTCATTTTTGCCAGTAAGTGGCCCATGTGTCCAAATTCTAACATTACCATCTTCGCTTGGTAAATGAACCTCAACTTGAAAATCTTCTACATTTTCATTAAAATAATCTCCTAATACATTCCAATATAATTCTGCTATGTCATTATGTACTACTATAACATCTTCAACAGTATATTCTATACACATAACTTTATTTCTGTTATCAGGGCAGTAAATTTTAAAATCTATACCAGAGCTACGTTCTGTAAGTTCATAAACTCCATAATTTCCATTAGACGCTTTCTTTTTCTCTTTATATACAGTTTCAGCATTTCCTATATCATGAATTGAATTAAAATTTTCTTGTGATATGTCATATACTTTAATATCTTTCATACCTGTTCCATCATATATATCTGTATTTCCTGTAAAATTGCTATATATTCCAGTAAAAGTAGTTGCGTACGGATTTTTAAAATCTATATTTCTTAATCTTCCATTATATTCCCCATTAAGCCAAGCAGCTTCTTTTACTGTTATAGAACCATCTTCATTTATCGTTATATCTTGATATAATAACTTAGTTGATTCTTCTTCCTTTGCTAAAACATTATTTGTTAGAAAAAAAGCAAATATCATTGTAATAAATATTAATACTATTCTTATTTTTTTCATTTCCATCCCCCATATATAAATTATGATATAGGAAAATAAAATTTTCCTATATCACATCTTGTCCGCATAATAATGCTTTTATATTTTATTGCTTGAACCAAAAACATCTACCATTTTATGTTTAACTGTTTCTTTAATTAAATCTCTTGCAGGTCCTAAATATTTTCTTGGATCAAATACATTTGGCTCTTCTGCAAATACTTTTCTAATACCTGCTGTCATAGCTAATCTTAAATCTGTATCTACATTTATTTTTGATACCCCAGATACACTTGCTTCATGTAATATTTCATCTGGTACACCTTTTGCTCCTGGGATATTTCCACCATATTTATTACACATATCTACTAATTCTGGAATAACTGTAGATGCTCCATGTAATACTATTGGAGTATTTGGTATTTTTTCTTTTATTTCTTTTAAAATATCAAATCTAAGTTTTGCTTCTCCTTTAAATTTGTAAGCTCCATGGCTTGTACCAATTGCAATCGCTAAAGAGTCACATCCTGTTCTTTTTACAAATTCTTCAGCTTGATCAGGATCTGTATACATAGCATCACTTGCATCTACATTTACATCATCTTCTATTCCTGCTAATTTTCCAAGTTCAGCTTCTACAACAACACCTTTAGAATGTGCATAATCTACTACTTGTTTTGTAAGTCTTACATTTTCTTCAAAATCATATTTTGAACCATCTATCATAACAGATGTAAATCCATTATCAATACACATTTTAGCTG
>CALXFI010000067.1 GCA_944387535.1 uncultured Clostridia bacterium
AAAACAAAAAGGTCAAAAAAGACCTAAAAATAAACAAAAAAGTAGTTGGAAGCTTATAAAGTTTTCACACTACCTTTGAAAAGTAGAGGTTTTTATATGAAAAATAAAAAGAAATCTAATAGAGTAGATAAAATTTTAGAGCTTCCAAAAGAAGTTTATTCGAATGAGCCTAAAATTGTAATTACAGGGTTTGATGAATTAATAATAGAGAACTTTAAAGGAATATTAGAATATGAAGAATTTTTTGTAAGAATAAATACATATATTGGAATAATTAATATAAATGGTTACAATCTAAATTTAGAAAATATGACAAATGATGACTTAAGAGTAAAAGGAAAAATCGAAAGCATAGAATTGGAAAGGACAATAGATTAAATTTAGGAGTAAGAAGAATATGTTTATAAAAATAATATTTAGCTATATACTAGGCTTCTTAAAAATATCTGTGGAAGGATATTATATAGAAAGATTTATAAATATTTGTAAAAATGAAAAAATAGCAATTTGGAATTTAAAAAGAAATAGTAATATATCATTAATGTTAAATGTAAGAATAAATGAATTTAAAGAAGTATGTAAAATAGCTAAAAAAACAGGGTGTAAATTAAGAATAAAAAATAAAAAGGGTTTGCCATTTTTGTTACATAGATATAAAAAAAGAAAAATATTTTTAATATTACTAATAATAGTTGCATTAGCTATAGGATTATCCTCAATGTTTGTATGGAATGTGGATATTTCTATTGAAGATAATCTTGAACTTGAAAATATAAGAGAAGATATAGAAAATGCGGGGTTAAAGACAGGAGTATTAAAATCTAAAATTGATACAAAAGGAATAATAAATAAAATAAGATTAGAAAGAGAAGATGTTGCATGGATGGGAATAGAGCTAAAAGGAACAAATGCAATTGTAAAATTAGTTAAAGCGGATAAAGCACCAGAAATAATAGATGAAGACGAATATTGTAATATAGTATCTAATAAAACCGGAATAATAACAAAAATAAGTGCACAAGAAGGAACTGCAAATGTAAAGGTAGGAGATACTATTAAAGAAGGAGATGTTTTAATAAATGGTTGGATGGAAGGAAAGTTTACAGGGGTAAGATATGTTCACGCAAAAGGAGAAATAGAAGCAAAAGTGTGGTATACAAAAAGTAAAAAAATTCCATATACCCTTACGGAGACTGAAGATACAGGAAATCAAGAAAATAAATATAGAATAAAATTTGGCAATTTTGAAATAAATTTTCCAAAAAAGTATTCAAAATTTAAAATTTATGATACAATAGAAACAGAAAGCAAAATTAGATTATTTTCTGACTTTTATTTACCAATTTCGATAGTAAAAACTACATATAAAGAACAAAAAGAAGTACAAAAAATATATACAACGGAAGAAGCTAAAAACATAGGGATTAAAGACTTAGAGGAGGAATTGGAAAAAGAAATTGAAAATAAAGATAATATTGTAAATAAGAACATTAATACCTATGAAGAGGCAGACGGAGTCCAAGTTTATGTTACATATGAAGTTCTGGAAAACATAGGTACAAATGAAAAAATAGTGTTTTGAAGGGATGATAGGATATGGAAGAAAGAAGCTTAAAGATTGTAGGAACTGATAAAAACTTTTTTAGTAAAATAACAAGTACATTAACAAGAATATTAATACCAACTAAAATAGGAATTAATGGAATGTTAATATCCATAAAAAGAAATAGTCTCATAAAAGCATTTGAAAATTATACACAAGATGATAATTATGATAATAATGAATTAGAAAAAAAATACGATTCAGCTTATGAAGCTTATTTAGATTCGTTAGATAAATATGTTATGGATTCTATTTATAAAAAAGTAAAAAATGATACAGCTACAGAATATGAAAAAGATGCAATGGCAAGATATTATGAAGTTACAAGTTTAAAAGAAAATGAATATATAGAATATAAATATAGAAAACAAAAATATTTATTGGAATTGGATTATGAAGGCATAAAAGAATCTGGAAAAGAAAAATTAATTAACAAATATAATAAATTCTATATATCAAAAATGGATTCATTATATAAATCAATACTAAAAAATTATTCAATAAAAGTAGCAGATACAACAAATAAATATGATTCTTCAAAAGAGTGGATTTATACAAAAATATTCCATACATTAGAAGACTATATACAAAATATATTATCACTAAAATTAGATATTAATTATGATAATAGCTTAAAAGATATAGCAAACGATTATGAAAAATATGAATCATATACAGTAGGAAAATTAGATACTAAAGATAATATAGAAAAAAATATGATTTTACTTGGAATAAGCAGAAAACTATTTACACATAGTTTACCACTAATTGTTGCAGAACAATGTTATGAAAAATTATTAAAAGATGCAAGAACATTAGTACAAGATACAAAAATTGCAGCAAAAAGAGAAAAAGTATATGGAATGTTAATAAATCTAATAGAAGATTATAATGTAAAATTATTATCAACAAAAGTATATTGGGAAACACCAAAACAAAGAGAGGAATATAAGAAGTTTTGGAATAAATATAAAGAAATTTCAAAATTAAAAGATACAGATTTTGTAGAATATGTAAAACAAAAAGAAATATTATTTATAAAAAATGATATGAAGAAAATTGAAAACACTAAAATAGATTATAGTAAGATAATGAAATACTATAAAAGAAAATTAGTAGATTATGGAGCAATGAAAGAACTTAAAAATTCTTGCAAATCAGTAGGAAATTATATTAAACTAAAAAAAAGGGAAGTAGCATAAATGTTTTATGAGGTAGTTTATAAAGACATAGAAGAAAATAAAGAATATGAAGAAACAATAAAAAAAGTACTTACTAAATGTTTTGAGGAAGAAAATTTACAAAATTCTAAATTGTATATAACAGTAACTCTAACAACTCCTGAAAATATTAAAGAAATTAATAAAGAATATAGGAATATAGATAGAGCAACAGATGTTCTTTCTTTTCCTATGTTTGAAAAAGATGAGTTAGAAGAAAAAATAAAAAATAATGATTTTGATCATGAGGATGTACTAGGAGATTTAGTAATATCAATAGAAAAAGTAAAAGAACAGGCCGAAGAATATGGACATAGTTTTGAAAGAGAACTAAGTTATATGTTAGTTCATGGTTTTTATCACTTAATGGGATATGACCATATAAAGGAAGAAGATAAAAAGAAAATGAGACCTAAAGAAGAAAAAATATTAAATGATTTAAAAATCTTAAGAAAATAAAGGAGAGAACTATGGAAAAAGGTGGAGTAAAGATATTAATTGCTATATTAGTAGTGCTAGTTATTGCTGCAGGAGGAGTACTTGCTTATAAGATAACTAAAGATAAACAAGAAACAGAACCAGTTGCGAATGAAAACAATGTATTAACAGCAGCAGTAGAAGAAAAACAAGTACAAATATTTAAAGGAAACGATAGACCATTTGCTGTTATGATAGATAATCATAAAGATGCTTGGCCACAAGCAGGACTTCAAAATGCATATATGGTATATGAAATAATAGTAGAAGGTGGAGAAACAAGATTAATGGCATTGTTTAAAGGAGTAGACTTAGATAAAATCGGACCTGTAAGAAGTGCAAGACATTATTTTATAGATTATGCGATGGAAAATGATGCTATATATGTACATTTCGGACAAAGTCCACAAGCACAAAGTGATATTAAAAAATATAGTATAGATGAAATTAATGGAATATCAGAAGATGGAACAACATTTTGGAGAGTAAAAGATAAAGCAGCTCCTCATAATGCTGTTACTAGTACAGAAAAATTATTAAAATCAGCACAAAGCAAAAAATATAGAACAACATCTGATGAAACAAGTGTATTAAACTATGTAACAGATGAAGTCAATTTAGAAGATGGTGAAGATGCTTTAACTGTTACAATACCACATTCAGATCTTCAAACAGTAGAATATTATTATGACGAACAAAATAAAGTATATGAAAGATATGCAAGAGATAAAGAACAAGTTGATTGGGATACAGAAAAACCAATTACAGTAAAAAATATTATAATAACATTCTGCGATAATTATACGTTATCAGATACTGAAAATAAAGGTAGACAAGGATTGAAAAATATAGGAACATTTGATGGATATTATATTACAAATGGAAAAGCAATACCTATCAAATGTACAAAAGAAGCAAGAGACGAAAAAACAGTTTACAAAGATTTAGATGGAAATGTTATAAATGTAAATGATGGAAATACATTTGTACATATTTGCCCAACAAATAGTGATGTTGAGATAGAAGGAGCAGAAGAAGACGCTACTTTAAATACAACTAATTAGTTGTTTTTTGGGACGGGGTCAAAAAACAGCATTTAAATAATCAATTTGTGGAAGGATGAAAAAAATGAACGTTTATGATACAGCAAATAGATTAGCAGGAGAAATAAAAGAATCAGAAGAGTATGTAAATTATAAAATGGCAAAACAAGCTTTAAATTTAAATCATTCTTTAAAGGAAAGAATGGCTAAATTTGAAAAGTTAAGATATGATGTACAATTAGAAATGATGCAAACAGGAAAGAATAATGAAGAAAAATATAAAGAAATGCAAAAAGAATATGCAGAATTAGTACAAGATGAAGAAGCAAAAAGATTTTTCGATGCTGAAACCAAATTTAATATTTTAATTGCAGATGTAAATAAAATAATAGGTGAAGCAATTAGAGATGTTATGCAATAAAAAGTAAAAGACAAAAAATTAATAATAGAAATAATAACAAACCCCACTATCTTTTGATAGTGGGGTTATCTAATTAATACAAATTAAAAAAAGTAAATAAAGAATAAATAGAAGAAAAAAGCTGAAAGAAAATAAAAAGAGGTAGGGTGCAATTAATGGAGTTTATAATAATTATATTGGTAACAACAGTTTTGGCTATATTATTAAGGTATATATTTGGGGTAGATAAAAAGAAAATATTGGAATTAGCTAAAAATAAAAAATTAGACAATATGGCTAAAAAATATCCTTCTAATATAGAAATATGTAAAAGATATTTGAAAAAATTAAATAATGAGAATGTAATTATAGAAGAAAACAAAGAAGCGGAAGCAAGTTTGTATATAGCAATTACCAATAAAATTGTAATTGCAAATGTAAGTGATACGTTTACACGAATACAAACAATAGCGCACGAATGTCTACATTCAATTCAAGATAGAAAAATATTAATTTTTAATTTTATTTTTTCAAATATATACTTATTATATTATGTAGTAATTTGTATACTTTCTTTATTTAATTTACTCACATTTAAAATGATGTTTTTATCAATATTTTTATTGCTAAGTTTAATAAATTATATTGTTAGAATGTATTTAGAAAATGATGCAATGATAAAAGCAAGATTTTTAGCTAAAGAATATTTAGAAGAAGAAAAAATATCTAAAAAAGAAGATATAGATGAAATGGTAAAAAGCTTTGACGATTTAAATAATTTAGGAATTAAATACATACATTACCAATTTTTTCTTAATTGCGTGATAAAAGTATTAATATTTTCAATAATTTGTCTTTTTAGTGCTGTTTTTTAGGACGGGGTCAAAAAACAGCACTTTTAATGTAAATAATCTTCCGGCTATGCCGGTAGTAACATAGGCTTTAGCTATGTACTAGACAAAACTCCCTTCAT
>CALXFI010000068.1 GCA_944387535.1 uncultured Clostridia bacterium
ATTTTTTAATGTTTTCCAAAAAAATATTTGAAAAATTTTTTATTTTTCTATTGACATATTACCTACTGTCTTTTATTATTACATCAAATATTTCTTAGCTATTTCAAAAAAGACTTGTGTACCAATTAATATTGGATTTTCTCCAACTGTAAAGTTCTCATTATGTTGTGGATAGAATTTATCCCTTGTACAACCTACAAATATCATACAACCTGGTACTTTCTCTAAATAATAAGAAAAATCTTCTGATGTTGTTGTTTGATAGTCTGTTACAACATTGCTTACTACTTTTTTTGCTATCTCTTGAACAACTTTAGCTTCTTCTTTAGAATTTACTGTTACTGGGTATTCTACTAAAAATTTAACTTCTGCTCTTCCTCCCATTTTACTTGCAATATTTTCTACTGTACTTACCAATTTTTCTTTCATTTCTTTTCTTACTTTATTATTATTTGTTCTACAAATACCTTTCATATGTACAACATCTGGAATTACATTGTTCGTTTTTCCACCACTTATTGCAGTTGCTCCAATTATTGCTTTTTCTTCTGGTTCTACATCTATTCTTGCCATTTCTTTTAGTGCTATTCCTATTTTATTTGCAATATAAATTGTATCAATGCATTTTTCAGGCATTGCTGCATGACCACCCTTGCCATAAACAACAATATCATAAGGATCTGATGATGCCATTACAGTTCCTTCTTTTATTGCAATTTCATCTTCTTTAAATTCACTCCAAACGTGAATTGCAAATGCTTTATCTACTTTTGGATTTTCTAATGCTCCATTTTCTACCATAAACTTAGCACCTGCATCTCCTTCTTCATCTGGTTGAAATAGAAGTTTTACAGTTCCTTTTATTTTATCTTTATTATCCATTAGAATTTTAGCAAGTGAAAGCAAAATTGTCATATGGCTATCGTGACCACAAGTATGTTTAGTCCTTCCTGTTTCATCCATTACAACTGCATCCATATCACTTCTAAATAATATACAAGGCCCATCTTCTTTTCCCCTCAAAGTTGCAATAATTCCTGTTGCATATATATTTGTATTTATATCGTTATATCCCATTTCTTCTAATCTTTTCTTTATATAACTTGATGTTTCAAACTCACATAACCCTTTTTCTGGATGGTTCCAGAAAAAATCCTTATCTTTTCTCATTTGCTCTTTTAAATTCATAACTTCATCTTCAATATTCATGACATTACCTCTTACTTAAATAATTTAATTATTCTATCTACGGCTTCTTTTGTATCTTCTTTACTAGAAAATGCTGTTAATCTAAAAAATCCTTCTCCGCAATCACCAAAACCAACACCAGGTGTTCCTACTACTGCCGCTTCATTTAATAGTTTATCAAAAAAGTCCCAAGATTTCATTCCATTTGGAGTTTTAAGCCAAATATATGGTGAATTTTTTCCTCCATATACAATAAATCCTACTTTTTCTAATTCTTCTTTTATGTATTTTGCATTTTCTTTATAATATTTTATATTTTCTCTTATCTGTTTTTGTCCATCCTCTGTATATACCGCTTCTGCTGCTCTTTGAGTAATATATGAAGCAGCTCCAAATTTAGTACTTTGTCTTCTTCTAAATAAACTATTTAAATCCACTTCTTTTCCACTTTTTGTGTATGCTTTTAGTTCTTTAGGTACAACTGCAAAAGAACATCTAACACCAGTAAACCCTGCAAGTTTTGAATAAGACCTAAATTCTACTGCTACATCTTTTGCACCTTCTATTTCATAAATACTATGTGGAATTTCTTCATCTTCAATAAATATCTCATATACAGAATCATAAAATATTATAGCTTTATTTTCTTTTGCATATTTAACCCATTCTTCTAATTGTTTTCTAGTTAAAACTGTTCCTGTTGGGTTATTTGGAGAACATAGATAAATAATATCCACGTGTTCTTTTGGAATTTCAGGTGTAAAATTATTTTCTTCTGTAGCTTTTAAATAAACAATATTATTTCTTCCAAGCATTATATTCGCATCTCTATATGCTGGATATACCGGATCCATTAAAGCAACTATATTTTCTTCAGATAATAACTCTGCTATTCCTGCTAAGTCTCCTTTAGTTCCTGCTGCAATAAATACTTCATCATTATCTAAAGTTACTCCTCTTTTCTTATATTCAACATCTAAAATTCTATCTATTAAAAAATCATATCCTTGAACTATTCCATAACCTCTAAAAGTTTCTTTTCTAGACATTTCTTCTACTGCCTTATGCATTGCTTCTATTACAACTGGTGCAAGTGGAAGTGATACATCACCTATTCCTAAACTTATAACTTTTTTATCTGGATTATTTTTCTCAAATTCATTTCTTTTTTCTGTTATTGTTGAAAATAGATAATCATTTTTTAAATTCAAAAAATTTTCATTTACATTTGCCATTAAACATCTTCCTTTCAAAATATCGCATAAGAAATCTTATGCGATAAAATATTATGGTCTTAATAAATCTTCTAAAACTACTTTACTTCCATATTTTATAATCATTGGAATTGATTTTGATAAAGTAACTCCTTCTATATTAGATTTAACATCTCTTGAACCTGGTATTACAACTGCATCTTTTGGAATTACTATCTGACCATTTTCATTAGGTGTTATTATATTTCCATTTACATTATCATAAACTGGTGTACTTCCTGTAATTGTTACTCCTGCTCCAATTACTGCTCCGTTTTTTACTATTGTTCCTTCTGTTATTTGTGAACCAGCACCTACAAATACATTATCTTCTATAATTACAGGATATGCGCCAACTGGTTCTAATACTCCTCCTATTATTACTCCTGCACCCAAATGCACATTTTTTCCTATTTGAGCACAAGACCCTACTAAAGCCAAAGAGTCTACCATTGAGCCTTCATCAATATATGCTCCTATATTTGTATAACAAGGTGGCATAAAGGTAACTCCTTTTCCAATATACACCCCATCTCTTACTGATACTGTAGGAGAAACTACTCTTACTTTTTCTTCTAATGTTACTTTTCTTTCTCCCATTGTATCTTTATCAATTGTTCCATCTTCAAATTTTATTATTTCTCCATATTTAAAACCTAATAATATAAATTGTTTTACCCATTTATTTACTTGCCATTCTCCGTCAACTTTTGAAGCTACTCTCACATTTCCTTTATTTAAGTCACTTTTAAATTCTTCCCACACTGGCATAAATTCTTCTCTTGTTAAATTCTCTTTTTTTAATATTTCAAGATATTTTTCCATAAATATTCACTTCCTAAAACATTATTTTCACTTGCATTATATCATTTATATATTTTTACGTCAATTTTTAACTTATGCATTTTATATGGACTTCTTTAATCTTGCTGGAAAGAAAGTAAAAATAATTAGAAATAAAAGTCAATAAAGAATTGGCTATAATATATATTTTTCTTTTTCGAAAGAAAAATTGAAGTTCATGCATAGAACTCTAATTCGCCAAAATAAACAACTATTTTGGAAGAGAAAAATTTCTCTCCTTTTTATATTATTAATATCATAATTATTTATTATAGTTAATAACTAAAACTAAATATTTATAGTATTAACTAACTAATAACATTATACCATTTTATACTTTTATAATTTCTTTTACTTATAAAACTTTCCCTTCAATATAACATTGGTATATATAATCTGGATTTTCGTAATACATACTACTATTATAATTATCTATTTTTTCTATAATCCATGACGATAATATTTCTATTAAAGTGTCTATATATTGGTCTTCATTATTATTTACCATAATTATTAATCTTTTATATACTTTTCCTATATCCCAATACGTAGGTACTTTATATTTACAATCACTAACAATATCATAAGTTCCCATTTCTATGTTTGCTTTTCCAATAAACTCATCTGAAACTTTTTCAATATTTTCACAATGATAAACTTCAGCAAGCTTATACATCTTTTTAATATTTTCTTTTCCTAATTTTTGAACTACCATTTTTTAGTATTTTTAGTTTTTCTTGCAATATATTCTATTAAACTGCAAGTATAAAACAAATCATTTTCTTTTTGTGGCTCTCCAATCATTTTCCTATTCCTCCAATCTTACAGCTTTTACAAATTTTATTGTATTTAATGCCTCTTTTGTACAAAAAGCAATTTGATGGGTTGGATGTTTAAATTTTGCTAGTTCCCAAAATGCTTCTCTAGTAATTTGTCCAGCCATTAAATCAGTAATATAATTATATACTTGGTCATCTGCCATTGCTCCTATAACAATATCATAATTATAGTCCTTTCCACTTCTACAAGCAATAATAAAATCTAACCATTCTTCTGTCATTACTGTAAAATTTTTATCTTTAACTCTGGATTTTCATTATACTCATATTCATTTATTACTGGTGTATTATATTTTTCTGCACATTTTTTTGCTTGTTCTTCTAATATTGTACAATAAAAACCTACACCAAAATCTTTTGTATATTTTCCTTTCTTTATTTCTGGTTTTTCTACTTTGCAATAACTACCATGATAAATAATTTGTTTTGACATATTTCCTATATTTATTTTAAATATTTGTTTTCTTATCTTTATCGATTTTCTTTCTATACCTATCCTCTTCTGAAATATTCATATTTAACCACAAATTTTTGCGTACTCTGACATTACTCCTTAAATTTCTTGATATTACTATATTTAAAGTCTGTTATAGTAAAGTAAAATCACATATCTTAACATATTTCAAAATTACTTATTTTTCTTCATATATAAAGTTTTGTTCGCTTTTGTGGTTATAATATATAATCTCATTTCTTTTCATCCAACTTTTTTGTTTCTAAAAGTAATTTATCAAAATCTGATGTTATTTTTTGATGTTTATTAAATTCATTATATTCTTTTTCCGCCTTTTCTTCAGCCATTTTTCTAGAAACCTTTCCATTATCCTTTAATATATCATATTTTCTAAATTCCAAGAATTCATTAACACTTTTTGCAAATTCTTCCATTGTGAAGGTATTTTCTCTTTCTACTAAATCCTCTATATAGTCAAAATAACCTGAAACTGCTCTTTCTAGTCTTTTTATTTGTTTTTCTTCTAAATAGTTTTTTGCTATCATTACATCTGATTTTAAAATTCTTCCATCTGGTGAATTTTTCCATGTTGTTAAGCCCATGTTTTCTTTAGTATGATCTGCTTTTTGATATATGATTTCTGCTGCTGTATTTCCTGTTATTGCATAATGAAATTTATTTTGTATCATAGCATAAAATTTCTTTGTAATTTCTGAATCTTTATCATAATCAATACTGCATTCTGCAAATATATCTGTTATCTGTTGCCAAATTCTTCGTTCGCTTGTTCTAATTGAACGAATTCTTTCTAAAAGTTCTTTAAAATAATCTTTTCCGAACTTTGGTCCATTTTTTAGCATTTCATCATTTAGTACAAAACCTTTTTTTATGTATTCTTTTAATGTATTAGTTGCCCAAATTCTAAAATCAGTAGCTTCTTTTGAATTGACTCTATAACCAACTGCAATAATAGCATCTAAACTATAAAAGTTTGTGTTGTAGTTTTTCCCATCGTTTGCAGTTATTCGAATTTTTCG
>CALXFI010000069.1 GCA_944387535.1 uncultured Clostridia bacterium
AAAACAAAAAGGTCAAAAAAGACCTAAAAATAAACAAAAAAGTAGTTGGAAGCTTATAAAGTTTTCACACTACCTTTATAAAAAAGAGGTGTTATATATGAAAAAAGAGAATATTAAGCCCATAGTTTATGAAATACAATATGGAAAAATAATCGTAAAATTAGACGAGATTATGAAAAAATTAGATGTATCTAATTATGAATTAAATAGTAAAGCAAATATAAAATTCCAAACAATTCAAAATTTAAGAATTAACAAATCTTCAAGAATTGATTTTGAAGTCCTTGCTAAACTTTGTTATTCACTTGATTGTAAAGTTGAAGACATACTTGAATATATACCAAATAATGATACTAAATAATCTATACAACCCTTTGATTTTTATATTATAAATTTCTTTGTACTTTGTAGATTTAAAAGAAAAATACAAGCAAGTTTTTAAATTAAGCAATTTAGCGTAGGGAAATTAAGGGTAGCTAAATTGCTGGTAAGCGAAGCTTAAATTTAAAAACTTGCTTCAAATCCCTGTTAAATAGAAAAAAGTTAGAAAATAATTAATATTTCCTAACTTTTATTTTTTGCTGTTTTTTGACCCCGCCCTAAAAAACAACATTTTATTATTCATCATCTATTGGTCCGAATAGTTCATCAAATTTTGCTTCTAATTCTTTTTGCAAATCATAAGAATCCTCTCCCTCTTCTTCTTGAGGTAATATTGGTGCATCATTGAAATCCTCTAAATTCAATGGTTGTATTTCTTCTTTTTTATTCTCTTTATTAATTTTATTTGATATTTCATTTATTGGTTTTAATTCTTCTAAATCATTATTATTATTTGAGTTTTTATTTTCTACTACTTGCTTTACTTCTTTTCTTGACTCTTCTTGTTTTTCCTCAGGCTCATCATCAAATAAATCATCTAGAGATTCTACCTTTAAATCTTGTTTTTGTTCTTCATCCTTTTCTTCTACATAAGGATTATATGGATTATACTTTCTCCATGTTCCTCTATCTATTTCACCAATATCATTATGGCTTATTTCTGTTCTTGCTAATTCTTTTGCCATTGAATGTTTAAAGTAGTAATATTTTTGTGCCTTTACTGGTTTTATACCTTTTTCAAATATAATACATAAATCATTATCTAATCTACGAAGTTCGTCTGGTGTCATTAACGCTCTTGCCATTACTTGGTCTGATACTGATTTTCCCGTCTTCCAGTTTTGCCTATCTCTATTTACTGATATACTATCTCTTTCTATTGTTTTTTCTCCTAATGCTTTAGAGAAATATTCTACTGTTTTATATGAGTTACTTCCTAAGAATACGTGTGTATCACAGTTACCCATTATTGTTTCATATGATTTTTCATAAACTGCTTCTAACTGGTCCACATTTTGTAATATTACACTAAATGATATTCCTCTACTTCTTGATGTAGAAATCTTTTTATCAAAGTCTGGTATTTTACCTATGTTTGCAAACTCATCTAGAATAAAAAATGTTTTTTCTTTTAATTGTCCACCATTTAAGTCTGCATAATCGTATAATTGTTGTATCATTTGAGAGAAAAATATTGTAAGTAAAAAGTCATATGCTGTATGTGTATCTGATGATATTACATATACCGCTGTTTTCTTATTTCCTATTTCCTCGAAATCTATTGTATCCGTTGATGTTAGTTCTGCTATTTCTTTTGAGTCAAATTTTCCTAATTTTGATTGCAATGAACTTAATATTGATCCATATGTCTTTTCTGGTGCTATTTCTATAGATTTATAGTTCATTCTAGCTGGATGGTCATATGGAAGTTGGCTCATTAATTCTGAAAGTAAGTTACTTCCACCCTTATTATTTGCTGCCCTAACTAATTCTGCACAACTTGCTAAGTTCTGTTCTTCTTCTGGTCTTGTAGCTATTAAATAATATATTAATGCTTTTAATAATAATTCTGCCATATCATCCCAATATGGATCTGAGCCTGAACCCTCAGATTGTTGCCCTTTTACAACTGTATTTGCAATTACGTCTACATCTAATTCTGATGAAATATGCATAAGTGGGTTATATCCATCACTATATTGTGGCCTTACTAAGTTTAATACTTTTATGTCGTATCCTTGTGATTTTAAGTATCCTGCTGTTCTATCATATAGTTCTCCTTTAGGGTCAGTAAATACATATGAACCTAAACATTGGTATGCATTTGGTATTGAATATGATGCAGATTTACCAGAACCTGAACCGTCCAACTACTAAAACATTTATATTTCCTCTTTTATCAAGTGGCAAATAATTGTCCTCTGCAAGTATTATTCCTTTATTCTTACTTAAAATTGTATATTGTTCTCCTCTTTGGCTCCAATCACTAGATCCATGTTCTATATCAGTATATTCATTTTTAGGAGCTGACCTTACAAAACCTATAAAGAAAAATACTGTATAGAAAATGGTTACAACTAATAATGTTGATATATAATCTCCTATTGCTCCACTTGAAAATAAATTTCCAAATGTTCCAAATGGATTAATTATTGATGTTCCAAATGTTTCCAAGAATATCGTTAAATCAAATTTGCCATCTAGTCCTGCAACATGTGCACTATAACTAAATGGCGAAACAAGTAATATAGCAATTACTACCCATAGTATTGCATATATTACAAAATATTTTCTATTTCTTCTAATAGCTCCTTCTAATTTGTAATTCATATCATACACCTACTCTTTTGTTTTATCTAGATTCTCCGTCTCTTGATTTTGGATTTCCACCTTTTTCTGCTTTTATAGTCATTCCTTCTTCTAATTGATTACTATATACCATATCTCTTTGAGTTGGTTTTTTGGCAGAAGTTTCGGAATTTTTACTAGTTGCTTTTTCTCCTTCACCTTTAAAAATTTGGTTCATTTGAATAGCATTAAGTTCAATGCTATCTTCTACTCCTGCTGGTACATCAATATAATCCTTTTTTTCCGTCATCTTTTTTACTGACATTGCTTTTCCTCCCTATTTTTCTCTTATTTCAAATGCAAAATAAGATTTATATGGTTTTAATTTACATTTTCCTTTTACTTCATTTGTTTTTTCATCAAAGTAAAGTACTGGTTTTACTTCTTCTGTTGTCTCTGGGTCTATAATTGATATTGGTCTTTTTAAGTTTGGTGTGTATTGGAATTCTTTATACTCCATTGGTTCCTCAGAATATATCGTATCAAACTTAAATGAAGTTGGAGTTTTCGTTATTTTTACCTCATCCCCCAGTAAAATACCATTATTAATAATTACTTTATCTTGTCCAAAAGATAAAATAATTAGTTGATTTCCATTTTTTTGTGGGTCTTCCACATAAAATGTTTTCTTATTATATTTACCTACTATTTCCTCAGTATGTTCAAGTCTTTCAACTGTATATTTAGGATATTCGTCCCAATATTCTTTTTTCGTCTTATACACTTCATAAATTACAGTTTTAATACCTTCTGGATCTGTTATACTAAAATGTTTCCCTTGTATAGCGTCCATTTTTTACACCTCACTCCTATGTTCTAATCCATAGCTTATCTTTTGTTACAACACTATATTAATTATAGCTAAAATTCAGGCTTTTGTCAATATAAAATTTATGTAAAGTCGTATTTTAAGCTCTTGGATTAAATTTTGATATTTTACTTAACTCTTGATATATATCTTTTTCCTCTTTACTCAAATGTTTAGGTACAACTATTTTTACCTCTGCTACTAAGTCTCCTCTAGCATCTTTACTTGCATAATATCCTTTATTTGGTATACGTATTTTTTCTCCACTTTGTATTCCCTCTGGTACATATACATTTGTTTCATCATCAATTGTTTTTACTGTAGTTCTTGTTCCAAGTGCTGCTTCCCATGGAGTTAATAGTAAGTCCGTATATAAATCATATCCTTTTAATTTAAATTTGTTATCATCCTCAATATTTATTTTGATTAATAAATCTCCACTTTTTCCACCATTTTCTCCTAGCTTCCCTTGACCTATTAATCTTATTTTTTCACCATTACGAATTCCCTTTGGTATTTTTACTGTATATGTTTTTGATTGTCCGTCTATGCTTTTTAATGCTATTTGTTTATCTAAACCATAAAAAGCATCATAAATACTTACATTGATTTCTGTTTCAATATTTTCTCCTTTTACTGGATTTCTTTTAGTTTTTTCTTCTTTGTTTTCATTGTCCAAATTTCCTAAGAATATACTAAATATAGCACCTTTTTGTGATTTATCAAAAGCTTTTTTCCCTTTACCAAATCTCGAATTCCACATTCTATCATATTTTCTTTTTGATGCTGGTACTGATAATACTTTATATGCTTCATTTATATCTTTAATTTTTTCTTCTGCTAAACTATCTCCTACATTTAAATCTGGATGATATTTTTTAGCAGCTTGTCTATATGCTTGCCTTATTTCGTCTATTGAAACATGACTTGTATCTAAATCTAATATTTTGTAATAATTCTTAACTACCATTTTTAACATCCTCCCAATAATTTGGTAAGCCTATTCTATCACATAATAATACAAAAATCTATATATTTTTTTGATTTTCCATTTGTCTTTTTATCCATGTCATAATTACTTCTACAATATAATCTTTTTGTTCTTTTGATAATTCTATATTTTTAGGTATTTTGTGCCATTTATACAAACAACCTCTACAGCAAGTAGCTGTTGCATGCTGAGCAATAAACACGGGATGGCCTCTCATTGGAGTTTGTCTTCCATCATTTTTAGGGAGTTCTGGAGCCAGCCTTTTTTCTATGAAATCCCTTGCATGTTTTCCTATAATATCCATACCTTTCTCTCTTACATATTCCTTATCTTTTTCTTTTAAATAAAACTTGCTTCTAAAATTTGATTTAGACAAACTTTCTAAAACTCTTTCTACTCTTTGATTTTGCAAAATAGTCATCTCCACAAATATCTATTAAAGTATTTTTTAATCAATATAATACACATAATTTTCTTTTCTAGGCTCTAATTTTCCTTCTTCATCTTTATAACCTAAAATACAATTACCAATTCCTTCATATTCGTCTGGATTAATTCCTAAAGATCTTAAAATCTCTTTTCCTTCCACTGTTTCAAACTCTTCTTTTGCTCTATGTATCCAGCAACTTCCTATTCCTAAAGAATTTGCAGCAAGCATTAAGTTTTCCATTACTAAACTTCCATCATAGATATGCGTTGGTATATCTTTTTTAGCTAATACAACCAAAACAACTGGAGCTCCGTAAAAAGGATCTGTATTTTCTCCCATTATTTTTGCATTTAATTTTGATAATTTGTCTCTTACATCTTTATTTGTTATAGCAATTATAATACTTGACTGTCTTCCCATTCCACTTGGTGCAAATGTTCCCGCTTCTACTATTTTTTCTATTATTTCTTTTGATATCATTTCATCTTTATATTTTCTTATACTTCTTCTTTCTTCAATATTTTTAATAACTTCGTTCATAAAAAATACCTCCTATCTCTATAAATGAATTAATTATCTCTCGATATCTTCATTTATCTTAGTTTTTTATTTTATTTTAATAAATTTA
>CALXFI010000070.1 GCA_944387535.1 uncultured Clostridia bacterium
TAAAAACATTAAATTACACAAAAAAACTGAGGCAGAAAACTTTTAAAGTTTTCCACCCCAACTATTGACATAGAGTCTTTATTTTATTCATCTGTTCCTGTTCCATCAAATGGAATAAATTTATTTACTACACTTTCTGGTGTCATTTCATCAGTTCTAAACATCTTATATGCTGTATTTATTTTGTTTTCAACTAATTGCTCTACTTCTTCTTGTGATGCATGTTCTGCTAAAACTAATTCACTTATCATTATTTGTTTTGCATTATTTAGCATCTTCTTTTCACCTGTTGATAGGCCCTTTTCTTTTTGTTTAAAACTCAAGTTTCTTACAACGTCTGCAACTTGATAAATATCTCCACTCTTCATTTTTTCCATATTGTCTCTATATCTCTTATTCCAATTTTTATCCATTGCAGTTTCGTCTTGCTCTAGTACACCTATTACTTTATCTGCTGAACTTTTATCTATAATATTTCTTACACCTACCTCTTCTGCCTTTGCTGTCGGTACCATAACTTTAACTTCACCTGGCATCTTCAATATGTAATAAGATTGTTTCTCCCCTAAAATATTTTTTTCCTCTATAGCGTCTATTACCCCTGCTCCATGCATTGGGTATACTATCTTGTCTCCTACATTAAACATGTAAGTCCACTCCTTTCAGCATAATATATTTTTCGGCGAAAAAAAGATAATAAAGTTATGTCAAACTATGGTTTAAAATAACTTTATTGGATTTTTTAACCATTTCTATTATACTACAAAAAAAGGTAAAAGTCAAAGCCCTTACCTTTAATTTTTTATGTATATTTTCTCTGTTTTCCTTGATACTCTAAGGAAATATTTTTCTTAAAAAACTTTCAAAAAATTTTTCTAAGTTCTATTTACTAGTTGAACCAAATCCACCTTTTCTTTCTCCATCTGCTTCGTCATTATCTGTTACTAAGTATTTTTGGAAAACTCCTTGCCCTATTGCCTCTCCTTTTTTTATAGTAATATCTTCATCTTTAATATTATAGAAAGCAAACATAATGTGACCATCGTTATCTACATTTCCATAGTAATCTTTGTCAATTACTCCTACGCTATTTGCAAGAATTAATCCTTTCTTTTTAGGATTAGAACTTCTGTTATATAACATAAGTACCTCATCATCTTGCATATAAGCTTTTAATCCTGTTTTTATAAGTGTTGGGTTCATTCCTTTCTTAAAGCTTGGAACTACTGTATCTTCTGCTGCTTCTATATCATATCCTGCTGAATATTTTGTTTTTCTTACTGGTAAATTAATTCCTTTATCTTCAAATCCTTTCGCTACTTCAAATCCTCTTAATCTTCCCATTTTATATTTCCTCCTTAAACCATTTAACTTTAATTTTTATCTGCTTCATTTTTTCATATTTAAAATGTTTTGTCAATATGCACATTTCTTTTTTCGACAAAATATAATAAAGTAAGGAAATTATAGGTGATATATTATGGATACTTTAAATAATTTAGAACTTAATAAAAAAGGAATAATAAAATCTTTGAACTGCAATGGAGCTATTAGAAGAAGGCTTCTAGACTTAGGTCTTGTAAAAGGAACTACCATTATTCCTGTTCTAGTTAGCCCTTCAAAAGGTCTTAAAGCTTTTTTAGTTAGAGGAACTTTGATTGCTCTTCGAGATGAAGATTCTTCCCATATTAAAGTTTCATTCTAATTGTAACCCTTTTCTTTCTTTTCTCATAAATTATACTATATAAATTTTATGAGGTGGTTTTTATGGGCCTTACAAACTCTTCTAATAAGTTTCATTTACTTGCAACTAAAAAAAATAAATCTAAAAAAGATAAATCTTATACTATAGCATTAGCAGGCAATCCTAATGTAGGAAAATCTACAATTTTTAATAGTTTAACTGGTATGCATCAGCATACTGGTAACTGGCCTGGAAAAACAGTTAGCAATGCTTCCCGGCCATTCTTATTATAAAAATAATGATTTTTTATTTGTAGATATTCCTGGTACATATTCTATTATGTCTTATTCTGAAGAAGAAGAAATTGCTAGAAACTACATCTGTTTTGAAAAACCTGACGCTACAATTATTGTTTTAGATGCTACATGCTTAGAAAGAAATTTAAATTTAGTTTTTCAAATAATGGAAATTACTGATAATGTAATTGTTTGTGTTAACCTGTTAGATGAAGCTAAAAAGAAAAAAATTAAAATAGATTTAGATAAGTTGTCTAAAGACTTAGGTGTTCCAGTAGTACGGAACTATTGCAAGAAAGAAAAAAACTTTAAACAATTTATTAGATACAATCCTTCACGTATGTGAAGAAGATGTTTGTCCTAAGCCTAATTTAGTTACTTACCCTAAGGAAATTGAAGACTCTATTTCTTTAATTTCAGATAAGTTGAAAAATTACAAAGTAATTCCTCCAAAACTTTTAAGGTGGGTTTCTTTAAAAGTTTTAGATGGTGATGAGAAAATATTAAAATCTATTGAAAAAGCATTTAGTATTTCTCTTATAGATAATACAGATTTAGAACTTATAAAAGTAAAAGCAATAAATAATTTAAAAAATCAAGAAAACTTAAAAGATATTATTGTTTCTTCTATAATGAACAAAGCTGAAAACATTTGCAAAGATGTTTGTACATATGAAAATTCTAATTATTCTGGAAGAGATAGAAAAATAGATAAAATCCTAACTTCTAAATACTTAGGCTTTCCAATTATGCTTCTATTTCTAGGAATTATCTTTTGGATTACCATTGTAGGAGCAAACTATCCATCAGAAATTTTATTTTCATTTTTCAAATGGATACAAGAAAAACTAGTCATCTTTGCAAGCTGGATTAACTGCCCTACCTGGCTTTCTGATATGTTGATAAATGGTGTGTATCAGACTTTAACTTGGATTATATCTGTTATGCTCCCTCCTATGGCAATATTCTTCCCTCTATTTACTTTTTTAGAGGATTTAGGATATCTTCCTAGAATTGCTTTTAATGTAGATGGTTTCTTTAAAAAATGTTCATGTACTGGAAAGCAAATGATTACTATGTGCATGGGATTTGGTTGCAACGCTGCAGGCGTTACTGGTTGTAGAATTATAAATTCTCCTAGAGAAAAATTAATTGCAATACTTACAAATAACTTTGTTCCCTGTAATGGTAGATTTCCATTTCTAATCTCTATTGCAACAATATTTATTGCAGGAACTATGCAAGGATTTGGGGCATCTATTATATCTACACTTAGCGTTATATTAGTTATTCTGCTTGGAATTTTTTGTGCACTACTTGTTTCTAAGATACTTTCTAAAACAATACTTAAAGGTATGCCATCATCATTTGTACTTGAGCTTCCTCCTTACAGAAAGCCTCAATTTGGCAAAATCCTTATACGTTCAATATTTGATAGGACTTTATTTGTTTTAGGAAGAGCAATTAGTGTTGCAGCACCTGCTGGTCTTGTTATTTGGCTTTTTGCAAGTATAGGAATTAATGGAGAAAGTTTACTTTCTATTATTGCAAACTTCTTAGACCCATTTGCTAATCTTCTTGGTTTAGATGGATATATTTTAACAGCATTTATATTTGGTATCCCTGCTAACGAAATTGTTCTTCCAATTATCTTAATGTGTTATCTTGGTGGAAATTCTTTAGTAAATATGGAAGATACATTTTCAATTGGTCAAATACTAATTCAAAACGACTGGACTATTCTTACAGCTATTAATGTTATGATATTTACTTGTATGCATTTTCCATGTGCTACTACTCTTCTTACGATAAAAAAAGAAACTGGTAGCCTTAAATGGACTATTATCAGTTTCCTAATTCCTACAATTTGTGGAATAATTCTTTGTATGCTTACTACTTTTGTTTATAATATTTTTGTCTAGTAGAAATACTAGACTTTTTACTTTTAAAGAAATTTTTACTGTTCGCTTGTTTTTTCCTTTTAAATATTGTAAAATAAAGGCAACCTTAATAATTGAATTTTGTTAAAATATGTAGAAAATCAGGAGATATAAAAATGTTTAATATGTATATAGATGAATCTGGAAGTGTGCATCCTACCTCTAAAAATTTTAGTAGATATTTTATAATTGGAATAGTAATACCTAAAGAACCATTAAAATTAAAAAAAGTTTACAAGACTTTTATTAGAAAAAATTTCAAAACTTTAAAAGAATTAGATACAGAAAATAAAATGTTTGATTATAATGGTAAATTTATAGAATTAAAGGGAAGTTCTATGAATAAGCCTATGAAATTAAATTTTATAGACTTTTTCTGTAGAAATAATTTATTTGAAGTAAGATATATTATTTTAGATAATAATAATTTGGAAGAACGATTTATTAAAAATAAGGCTAGAACTTTTAATTATTTATTAAAAATTTTTTTAATAAATTCTATCAAGAAAAAATATATTCAAGATAAAGAAATATTTTTACAAATAGATGAGAGAAATGTCAAAACGGATTCTAAGTTTTCTTTAGAAGATTATCTAAATCAAGAATTATTATTAAATGATAATTTATTAGACAATGTTTTAGTAAAATATTTTGATTCATCTCAAAATTGCTTTATACAAATTGCTGATGTATTCTCAAATATAATGTATTCAAATTTAATTACAAGAGGTGCTTATAGAAAAGAATTAGCATTATTACAACAAAATAAATATATTTTGTCTTCTTTTATTTTTCCACAAAAGAAATTCAGAAATAGTATTAAAAAAATATAATTTGCATATACTAAAAGAGAATTGATGTAACAGTAAATCTAAGTAAGATTCCATAATCTAGGTAAGTGCTTTTTTAAGCATAATCTCTTAGTAATTACATCAATTCCACTTTTACATAAAATGTTAATTTTTTTTAGAATTTTTCTTGACTTTAGAATTTTAAAATGTTAAAATAAATATAGTTAAACAGTAAGTCCTTTCTGTATGCCATAATCGAGGTAAGTGCTATGTGTTAGCATCATACTTAAGGCAATTTAACTAATTATTATGACTCTATGTCAATAGTTGGGGTGGAAAACTTTAAAAGTTTTCTGCCTCAGTTTTTTTGTGTAATTTAATGTTTT
>CALXFI010000071.1 GCA_944387535.1 uncultured Clostridia bacterium
TTGAGGCACTGCTTGTAACAAAGCCTTTTAGGCGTTATGAGTAAAATACCCCCGGCTAAGCCGGGGGATTTTTATTAGACATATTTAAAGAGAAGATAAGAAATATTTCCTAAAAAATGAAAAATATAAAATCTTAAAATTAGAATTCTAAATATCGTAGAGAGCAAAATTAAATTTTAGGGTAAAATCAAGGCGTTGTAATAACATCGGTTAAAGATAGTAAGACCAAGATTGAAAAAATGAGTAAGATTTAGAAGTAGACTTATTAGATTTTCTAGTGTGCGAATTTTTAAATAATAATGATACTTTTTTTGAGTATTAGTAGATGCTAGCATAAAACCACTAGCTTTTTGCGGTTTGAAAATATATTCAATAAAGCCAAAACGATAAGAGCAATTTCTAATCGAAGGAGAAGTATCGTTATTACTAACTAAAAAACAAGATTCATAGGTATTAAAATAAATCTCTAAAATAAAAGTAACAAAAAATCCTTTTTCTGTTATAGTATGAAAAAGTAAAGAAAGATTTAGAACGAATGCAGTAAAAATAGACAATAGATTTCTTCTTTGATGAGGTCAATGGAATAAGTAACAGAATTATACTTACCTTTAAAACAATGAAACAAGCAGGAATGCCATTGGTTAGCAATATGAAGAGAGAAAGAAAGATAGTAAATATATTTTTACGGAAAATATTGTCAAAAAGGATATGAATATTAATCAGAATATTTAACCTTAAATTCAGAAATAAAAAGCAGAATAAAATCATCTTCTAATCTTTTAGAAACATCAGAAATACAACAGATTCAGCACAAATTATGCCAGTAATAATATAGGCATATGTTTAAGTAATATTTTAGATAAAGAAAAAAGGTTTTCAAAAAATTTTCTCAACCTATTTGAAATTTTTTCTTGATTATAATATGCTCTCATAAAAGTAGGCTCTTTTGTATATTGATTTTATATGTTTAAAGGATTGCTTTGTGATAAGAAAACGACGAGAATCAAAAATAAGAAAAAGTATTGAAATAAGGTAATCGCAATCCCATTGGAAAATGTAAAGCAAAATAGGTTGACAAAAAGTAGAATTAGGTATATAATAATTGGGATTTAAGTGAGAACTTAAGTCCCTTTTTTATGGGACTTTTTGAAAGAGAGGTAAAAAATGAACAACAAAAATATAAGAAATATCGCAATAATAGCACACGTAGACCATGGAAAAACAACATTAGTTGATAGCATGCTTAAACAAAGCCATGTATTTAGAGAAAATGAAAAAGTACAAGAAAGAATAATGGACTCAAATGACTTGGAAAAAGAAAGAGGAATAACGATTTTATCTAAAAATACAGCTGTAATGTATAATGGTGTAAAAATAAATATAGTAGATACACCAGGACATGCAGACTTTGGTGGAGAAGTAGAAAGAGTACTAAAAACTGTAGATGGAGTACTTTTATTAGTTGATGCGTTTGAAGGAGCAATGCCACAAACAAGAGAAGTATTAAAAAAATCATTAGCATTAGGACTAAAACCAATAGTAGTAATAAATAAAATAGATAGACCTGGAGCAACACCAGAAAAAGTAGTTGACCAAGTAATAGAATTATTTATAGAGTTAGATGCTTCAGACGAACAATTAGAATTTCCAGTAGTATATGCATCAGCAAAACAAGGAATTGCAAAAATGAACCTAGAAGATGAAAGTGATAGTTTACATTGCTTGTTTGAAACGATAATAAATACAATAGATGCACCAAATTGTGATGAAGAAGGACCAGCACAAATGCTAGTATCAAACATAGATTATGATGACTATGTAGGAAGAATAGCAGTAGGAAGAGTAGAACGTGGAGCAATGAAAGTAGGAATGCCAGTAGCAATATGTGGTAAAGAAGATAAGATAACACAAGGGAAAATTGCAAAAGTATATACACATATGGGACTTGATAAAGTAGAAGTAGAAGAAGGAAAAGCAGGAGATATAATAGAAATTGCAGGAATACCTGATATAAATATAGGAGATACAATTTGTGATTTAAATCATCCTGAAAAAATACCATTTGTAGATATAGATGAACCAACAGTATCTATGACATTTAGTGTAAATAATGGACCATTTGCAGGAAAAGAAGGTCAATTTATAACATCTCGTCATATAAGAGACAGATTATTTAAAGAACTAGAAAGAAATGTATCTTTAAGAGTTAAAGAAACAGATTCAGCAGATAGCTTTGAAGTATCTGGAAGAGGAGAGCTACATTTATCAGTATTAATAGAAACAATGAGAAGAGAAGGATTTGAACTATTGGTATCACGTCCAAAAGTTATCATCAAAGAAATAAACGGAGAAAAATGTGAACCAATAGAAGATTTAGTTGTAAATGTACCAGATGAAAGTGTAGGAACAGTAATAGAAAAATTAGGTAGAAGAAAAGCTGAAATGACAAATATGGAACCTGCAGAAGATGGACATACAAAAATAGAATTTAAAATACCTTCAAGAGGACTAATAGGATATAGAACAGAGTTTTTAACAGATACAAAAGGTGAAGGAACAATGAACCATATATTTAATGGATATGAACCTTATAAAGGAGAAATCCAAGCTAGAGTTAGAGGAACTATAGTAGCATTTGAAGCAGGAAAATCAGTAACATACGGATTATATAATGCACAGGACAAAGGTGAATTGTTCATTGGACCAGGTGTAGATGTATATGAAGGAATGATAGTAGGATTAAACTCTAGAGGAGAAGACTTAAGCATAAATGTATGTAAAGAAAAACATTTAACAAATACAAGAGCATCAGGATCAGATGAGGCATTAAGACTAGTTCCACCAATCCAAATGAGCTTAGAGCAAGCAATAGAATTCATCCAAGATGATGAGTTAGTAGAAGTAACACCAAAATCAATAAGATTAAGAAAGAAAATATTAGATACTAAGGAAAGAGAAAGAGCAGCAAGAAGAAAATAGTGAGAATTTTAGGGATGGGTCTTATTTGTTTCATTTGACCTGTTCCTTTTTAGTATTTAATATTATAAAATTTTAGGAGAAAAAGATGAATAAGGAAGAATTAAAGAGAATAAAAGAAAAAGCTTTAGAAGAGCATATTCCAATAATAATGGATGATACATTAGAGATAATAGATAAATATCTAAAAGAAAATAAACCAAAAAAAATGTTGGAAATTGGAACAGCAGTAGGATATTCTGCAATATGTTTTACAGAATATTTAGATGAAGATGGAACAATAGATACAATAGAAAGAGAACATGACAGAGTAGTAGAAGCTAAAGAAAATATAAAAAAAGCAGAAGTAGAAGGAAAAATAAATATCTATGAAGGAGATGCAGTAGAAATATTACCAACATTAGAAGGAAAATATGATGCTATTTTTATTGATGCAGCAAAAGGAAAATATCCATTTTTCTTAAAAGAATCACTTCGTATGCTTGCAGATAATGGTATAATATTTGCAGATAACATATTATATAAGGGCTATGTATTAAGTGATTATAATAAACATAAACAACGTACTGCTGTTAGAAATTTAAGAGAATATATAAAAGAAACGACAGAAGACGAAAGGCTAGATACAAAAATATTAGAAGTTGGAGATGGCTTAGCAATAACAAAATTTGCAAAAAAATAAAAGTTGTTTTTTGGGACGGGGTTAAAAAACAGCATCTAGTTTAAATAATATTTTTATAAAAACATTTACTATTAGGGGATTGAAGTAAGTTTTTAGATTTAAGCTGCGCTTATCGGTATTTTGCTACCCCTTAATTTCCCCTACGCAAAATACCTAATCTAAAAACTTACTTATATTTTTTTTTGAAATAAAATTAGATAAATAGATAGGCTTTTAAAAATAAAAAAACGTATTGAAAATGATAAGAAACTGTGCTATTATTTGTATGTAATATTATACATCTTTCCTTTGGCAAAACTATTTTTTAATAGTTTGCGTATTTGTGTAAGGCAACCCTTTGATTAAAGGAGGAAAAATGTTAAAGCGAGTTCTTAAATATTTTGTACTTATAATAATTTGTGGACTAATTGTTTATATGCCCATAAGCTTTTTAGTAAGTAATGTAAATGGAGAATTTGAAGCAGGTATAAATGAAGAAAACAAAAAGGATTTTGTCGCTCTTAATGATATATTGGAAAAAATAGATAACAAAGAAGAACCATCAGAAGAACTAAAAAAAATAGATAGTTATAGTTTTTCAAGAGATGATTCAGAAGAAGAACAATATGTACTGTCATTACAAAATGGTTTTGCAATAATGAAAATCCATTTAAATGACAGTTATAATATTGTAAAAGTTGATAAACTTACTTCTACAGGTGCAACTACCTTTCGTTTCTATTGTTTTACATTTATAATTAGTGCAATAATCTTCTTAGTTTTGGTAATAGTACTTGTTAAAATTGTAGATAAAATACTAATAAAGATTTTCCATTAAGCAGCAAAATTACTAAATAAGTACAAGATAAAAAAGAATGGCTTTTTAGACCCTGCTTATTTTAGTTTCAAGGGTCTTTTCTTATTTTAAATTATGCAACCCTAATTGAAAATATGTAAAAAATATGTTATTATTAAATATGTGAAATTTAAAAATATAAGGAGACCAACTATGAAAAGTCAATAGAAAAATTAAAAATTTTTTAAAAATTTTTTATATAAAAAAGGTCAACCTT
>CALXFI010000072.1 GCA_944387535.1 uncultured Clostridia bacterium
TTTATTTTACTATATTTTTTAAAAAAAGAAAAGACTATTGAGCAAAATATTTTTTATATACTTTGTCAACAGTCTGAATAAAGCTATTTATAGCTTTATTTTTTTATTTTATTATTTAAAAATTTATTCCTATTAACTGAATTATAATTCCTGATATAACTCCTATTGCATAAAGTAGACCAGTTATTTTCAAATTTTCCTTTATTCCTTTATTCATCTTAAATAATACTATTAGTCCAGCACCTGCTCCAACTAGTAAACCAGCAATCATTGTTGCAGCTGGAATTACATTTTCTAAATATAATTGTGTCAATATGACAGATGAAGCACAATTTGGAATTAAACCTATAACTCCACCAAGAATTGGCCCTAATATCGCATTTGATCTAACAAAATTTCCTATTGCATCTTCTCCAATAAAATGAATAATTATATTTATTACAAATGTAATTATTAAGACAAAGAAAAATATATTTACTGTATGTTTTAAAGCTGATTTAAAAATTCCATGTTCACAATGGCAATGTTCTTTTTCACATAAATCTATTATTCTTTCATCTTCCTCATCTTTTTTTCTCAATCTTAAAACCAAATCTATTACAAAACCTGCAACCATACCTATAGCTATTTTTATTCCTAATATCTTAAAAAGAGTAACTATAGAAGCTCCTTCTGAAATAAATATTGGTATCATTTCATCAGATGTAGATAAATACACAGAAATAAGTGTTCCTAATGTTATTACTCTTGCAGCATACAAATTAGTTGCTGCAACAGAGAATCCACATTGTGGAAATGCTCCTAGAAGACTTCCTATTAATGGTCCAAATTTTCCAGATTTTTTAATTGTTTCCTTTGCCGTTTTACTGGTTTTATGTTCTATGTATTCCATTATTAAATAAGTAACAAATAAAAATGGTAATAATTTTATACTATCAATTAGTGTATCCTCTATAATTTCTAACATATCTTCTCTCCTAACATATTTAATATTATCATAAAATTGAACAAAAGTAAAGAATTTACAATATAAAGAAGGCCACTTCATTTCGAAGTGACCTTTCGAGGAAACTTTAAGCCTTCCTACAAAGAATGGTTTCTAGCCTTGCTATCTTATCCCAATTGCTAACGGATTGCTCTGAAATAGAATAAAGAACTTTCTTATCCTTTGGCTTATATCCAGCTTCTGCTATCTTCCTCCTGTTTTCATCCGTATCAGAAGTTCTCTTAACCATTATTGCTAGATTACCAAATTCAGAATCAATAGTTGAATATCCTCTGAAATCAATACCCAAGCCATGTTGAAGAAGTCTAGTCTCATTTTGCAAAAAGCTAATCTGTTCTTCTTTCTCTTCAGGCAAATCCCTATTAGCTACAAAGAAAACTCTACTTTCCTTAGAAACAAATCCCAATTCTAGAAGCTTTTCTTTGTTTTCATCGGTATCATCATCAAATTTTACTTCAACAATTACTTCATTCCCTTCAGAATAAATATCGCTGAATTTGATTTTAGCATCTAGAAGCCGTCCTTTTACATTTTCCACTTGTTGTTCGTTCATACTGCATTTCCTCTCTGTACTTAGAGTATGTTTATACTGCATATTAATTATATCACATTTTTACCAAATAATCAAATTATACAAAATTAACGTCTTCTATATCTACCACATACACATCCAGTTCTTCCATTATTAGCATTATTAGGAATAACATTAATTCTTGCTGTAACCCCATTAGTTCCCACATCATTGCAATCGTTATTATTGCAGCAGCAGTTGTTGTTATTATCAGAATTATCTCCGTTAGAACTAATTGTCAACAAATCATTATTTGATTGATTTTGACAATTACTAGATATAGTAAGTAAATTACCATTATCTAAATTACCACATCTACTACTTATTGTAAGTAACTCATTATTCTTACAACAACAATTATTATTATCTCTCCTGCAACAGTCATTATCTCTATCTCCTAATCTTCGTAATATTTTAGTTATAATACATACAAGCAATGCTGTTATATAGCTTATTATTGTATATATAATTACTGCAATTAAGAAATTTATATTATTTACAATAAATGTAATAACTAAAAATATAGCAAATATAATAGCAGCCACTAGAGGTGGACATTTAAATATTTTTTGTAATGCTATAGAAATAATTATGGTAGCTATAGGAAGTGCAAAAAATAATAGTAAAACATTCATATTTTTCTCTCCTTTATGTTTTACTATATTTTATGCATATTTTAATTTTTGGTTAACAAAATCATTACTCATATTTTACATTTACTAAAAATAGTCCTTGTGGAGCTAGTGTTTTCCCTGCTTTTTGTCTATCTTTTGATTCTATAATATCTTTTATTTCTTTTGGCTCTATTTTTCCAAGTCCTACATCCACTAAAGTACCTGCAATTATTCTTACCATATTATATAAAAAGCCATTTCCTGTAAGCTCTATCCAAATTCTTTCATCCTGTTTTTCTATTACCTTTGCCTTATAAATTGTTCTTACACTACTTTTACTACTTGTTCCACTTGCTCTAAATGCTTTAAAGTCATGCTCTCCTTCAAAGTATTTCACAGCTTCTTTCATTTTTTCTATATCTAATTTTATAGGAATATGTGTTTCTAAATTTCTGTAAATGCTACTACCATACTTAGAATTATTTATAACATATCTATATGTTTTCTTCTTACAACTTAATCTACTATGGAACTTTTCATCTACTTCTTCTGCATTTTTTATTCTAATTGAAGATTTCATATTACTATTTATTGCAATAGGAAACTTTTCTATTGGAAGTTTTGAATTAGTCTTAAAATTAGCAACTTGTGAAATTGCATGAACTCCCCTATCCGTCCTTCCTGATGCCATTAACTCTACTTCTTCTCCTGTTATTTTTCCAATTGCCTTTTCAATTGTTCCTTGTATATTTAATTTGTTTGGTTGTTTTTGCCAACCATTAAAATCCTTTCCATCATATTCTATAGTAAGTTTAATATTTCTCATTTTACTTCTTCAACTCCTAAAATGACAAAAGTCGCTTTATTTGCGACCTTTATTTTTCTTCTTTTTTACTTTTTTCTTCTTTAGCTGTATTTTTATCTTTTTTTATTTTTTCTTTTAGATTTTTTAATTTATGTCTTCTTTCTTTTTTCTCCACTGCAAATCTTTTTGTTACAATATTACTAATTAATATTTTCTTTAAAACATCTTCTCTTACATCTGCAATTAACGTACCATCTTTTGCAACAGATATTTTTCCTGTTTCTTCTGATACTACAACAACTATACTATCAGATTCTTTTGATACTCCTATCGCTGCTCTGTGTCTTGTTCCTAATTCTTTTGCAATATCTTTATCATCAGCAAGTGGAAGTACACAAGCTGCTGCTGCTATTTTATTTCCTGATATTACGACAGCTCCATCATGAAGAGGTGTTTTTGGCACAAATATATTTACTAATAATTGAGGTGAAACATCTGCATCCAAAGGCACACCTGTTGCAATTATATCTTGTATTTTTATATCTCTTTCTATTACAATCAAGGCTCCTGTTTTAGTTTTTGCAAGCTCTGTTGCTGCAATTACTATTTTATAAATATCCTCTTTTGTTTTTGTCGCTAAATCCTTATCAATTCCAAAGAATTTTGCAAGCTTATTAGTTCCTAATTGTTCTAACGCACGTCTTAACTCTGGCTGGAATATTACTATAATTGCAATCACTCCTAAATTCATTATTCCAGTTAAAATCCAGTTTAAAATTTTTAAATTCAATACTCCACTTAATGCTGTAGCAACTATTAAAAGAGCTATTCCTTTTATCAACTGCCATGCTCTTGAACCTTTTACAATTTTAAAAAAACAATATATTAAAAAGCATACAATTGCTAAATCTAATATTAAAGTTACAAGCTCAAATGGATTTGATTGTAATGATTTTATATATGCTACTATATTATCTCTATAAAAATTTTCCCAATTCATTCCTAAATCAATTACCATATAATTACTCCTATTTTCTATTGAAATAAAGCATAAACAAGTGTTGTTACTGTTCCCGCTACCATAAGTATTGATAAAACTCCTGCTGTTACTTTAACAAATATTTGTCCTTTATCATGTTTATTATGTTTCTTTTCCATATTTATATCTTTTTTCTTCATTAAAATTCATCCTTTCTATAAGTATTCTACAATATTATAGCACATTTTATAACTTTGTGAACTACCCATTGTCTAAAGCCAATGGGCTTCCTGCTTCATAGACCTCGTAACCTACTATCTCCACAGGCGTTAATTTGGGCTGTCCCTGCCCTATGTTTTTCTCTATGCCATTTTTCTTAACCCTTCCATAAGGATATTTGTCGCAACATTTATATCCTTGTCATGCTTTGCATTTACCGATAGTATAACACAGAAATTTATTTTTGGCAACCTTGACCCAACGTCTACAGAAAAAAAGAGTAAATCTGCTTTTAATATTTTTCTTTTGAATTTTAACTGGTAATATATGGTAATTGTCTGTTTT
>CALXFI010000073.1 GCA_944387535.1 uncultured Clostridia bacterium
ATATACATACACTATAGTGAAATATTCGCTAATAAAATAAAACTATTTTTTAGTGAAATTTTCGAAAATTATTGACAATTGTTCCATTTATGTAAATAGAAATTTTAATTCACAAAATTATAATTTTTTTAATACTATATATAAAAAATAAGTAGAGGTATAAAAAATGTATGAACCAATTTTTTATAATGCTAAAGCCGACATAAAAGGTGGGAAGAAATATCCAAATATTAATGGAGAGGTGTTCTTTAAAGAAACAAAATTAGGTATTATCATTACTGTTAAAATTAACGGTCTACCTACATCTAATAACAATTGTAAAGGAAGATTTTTTGGATTTCATATACATGAAGGAACATCTTGCACTGGAAATAACGAAGATGAGTTTGCAAATAGCAAAAGTCATTATAACCCAACTAATTGTAAGCATCCGTTTCATAGTGGAGATTTACCACCTTTAATTGAAAATAATGGCTTTGCATATATGAGTGTTTTAATAAACAAATTTACAATTAAAGAAATATTAGGAAAGGCGATAATAATCCATGATCTTCCTGATGATTTTACTACTCGGGCCAAGTCGGAAATTCAGGAAGCAAAATTGCTTGTGGCATAATAAAATAAACCAGAAATCTAATTCTGGTTTATCTATTTTTATATAGTGAACTATTTGGGATTGCGGTTGCCCTATTTCAATTATTTTTGGTTATCTTCTCCTCTTCCTTCTGGAAGTGCATCATAATCAAATACTATTCTCATTCTTGTAATTGCTTTAATTGCTCTTACAAATTTACTATTTTTAAATCTTTGCCATAAGCTTGGTTTAGCTTCAAATGTTGTTTCTTGTGTATATTGCTCTTGTTCTTCTTGTACTTCTGCTTCTTGTGGTTCTTCTACTATTTGTTCTTGTACTTCTTCTACTGGTGTTGGTATTGATTTTAATGCATCGGCAATTTCTATTCCAATATAGCTTAAAGCTTTTGATCTATCTTCAATTCTTTCCATATCTATTTCGATATGTAAATTAGATTCTAGGTTATTTACTCTAGCATTTAATAGTTTCATTGCATCTTGATAATTTTGTGATTTAGTACTTTTTGATTTTCCTACAATATTTAATGTTTCTATTATATCTTCTGAAAAATCATCTTCTATATTTTTAACTTGATCTTTCCAATCATCTTGTTTTTCTTCTACTGCTTCTAATACTTCTTTCAATTTTCCTGCTAAAGCTATATTTTGTTCTCTTTGTCTTATCAATTCTTCTATTTTCTTAGTATTTTCTTCGAATTGATTTGTTGCGAACTCAACTAACCCATAAGCTGCTTTATAAACACTTGCTGGGAAGTTTTTCTTTTTTGGATATTCAATTAAGTAAGTTTTTATAGATTCAACTAAATCTTTAAAATATGTATCATCCTCTAGTTGAACTATTTGTTTCTTACTCTTTGGGTTTATTAATTTCTGCACTTTATCTATATTCATTAATATTTTTTCTTCTGTGATAACCATTCTCACATTTACTATGCCAGATTTAGACATTGTAAATTACCTCCTTTATCTTACGCGTATTTGCCTCTGCTTTCTTTATTATTATACAATAACCTACAAAAAACTACAAGATAATACTGATAATTTTTGTGTTAAATTTTTATTACAGAAATATTACAAAAATATTACATATATCAAAATTATTAGGGAAAAACTTTTTCCAGTTTTTCCCTAATAATTATAAAACTGTTTTTATTTCCTCTGCTCTTTTTACTTTTTGTGTGGTTGTTTTTATCAATTCTTTATCTGTTACAATAATTTCTCTTATATATTTGTAAGCAGGCATTTCTTTGTTTACCTTCTTTACTTCTTGCCAAATCTTTTCCTTTATTTTTTCTTCATCTGTTGTTCCAAAAATTTCTTCAGCATTTTCTTTATCATAAACAATCTTAGCTGCAATTTTAAAGTCTCCATCATCTTCTGGTTTTCCATAAACAAAACTTTCTTTTACACCCTCAATTTTGTTTACTAAAATTTCTAATTCTTCTGGATAAATATTTTTTCCATTTTTTTGTACTATTACAAATTTCTTTCTTCCTGATATAAATATATATCCATCTTTATCTATTTTTGCTAAATCGCCTGTATGAAGCCATCCATTTTCTAGTGTTTCTTTATTTGCTTCATCATTATTATAGTATCCAAGCATTATTGAAGGTCCTTTTGCAAGAAGTTCTCCTACTCCCTCTTCATTTGGATTATCTATTTTAACTTCTAAACTAGGAAAAGCTTTTCCTATTGAACCAATTCTTCTATATTTATCATCTTCTGCTGCTATCACTGGTGAGCTTTCTGTTAAGCCATATCCTTGATACATTGTAAATCCTAAATCATTAAATCCTTGTTCTGTTTCTGGATCTAAAGCTGCTCCTCCTGCTACAAATAGTCTTACTTTCCCTCCTAATGTATTATGTATTTCTTTAAATAATTTTTTTCTTATATCTATTCCAAATTTTAATAAAAAGTTACTTATTTTAATTCCTTTTTTTACAGTTCCAAGTTTTCCTTGCTTCTCTATTTGTTTCATTATTCTTTTATACATTGCTTCATAAAGAATTGGAACTGATATCATTGCTGTTATTTGATATTCTTTTATATTTTCGGCAATATGGCGTATTCCTTCACAAAATGCAATTGAACCACCTGTAGATATAGGATATAAAAATCCAACTGTACACTCGAACGTATGATGTAATGGTAAAAATGATAAAAATCTATCTTCTGGAGTTAGTTTTATTACAGAACCTATATCTTTTAAATTACTACATATATTTTTATGTGATAACATTACAGCTTTTGAAATTGCTGTTGTTCCTGAAGTAAATAGCATTATTCCCATTTTTTCATTATCAATTTTGCTATCCAAGAAATCTCTATTTCCTTCTTCTAATAATTTTCTTCCTTCTTCAGTTAATTCTTTTTGTGATTTTACTCCATTTTCCTCTTTCTCTAAATCCATAGAAATAAAATACTTAAGGTTTGTATTTTTCTGCTCTCTTATTCTATTCATAACTTCATCATATTTTTTAGAATAAAAGATTGCATCTACTTCTGAACGAATTATTAAACTTTCTATTTCGTTATCTGGAAGTGCTTTGTCTAGTGGTACTATTACTCCTGTTCCTGTTGCTACTGCTAAATAATCCACTCCCCATTCATATCTATTTTCTGATATTACAGCAATTCTTTTATCTTTTAATCCCATTTCTATTAATTTAGTTCCTAAAGCATTTATTTCATCTCTAAATTCTTTATGTGTAATTTGCCTAAATTTTCCTTCTACTTCAGTTTTAAAAACATATGCAGGTCTATTCCCATACTTTTCTCCTGTCTTTTTTAACATATCTTTTAAATCTGTATATTCTTCAAATTTATAAATTGGTTCTCTCATTTTTCTTCCCCTCTACTTTACTTTTAAACCTTCTATAATTGTACTCTCAAATTCTTTGTACAATTTCATAATATCTATTTCTTCATTACTTCTTATTTTATATACAAGGCTAGAGCCTATTAAGCCATAAATTTCAGAAGCAATTATTTGTGGACTTTCCTTTTTTATTTCTCCTCTTTCAATTCCTTCTTCTACTATTTGTTCTATTTTATAGATATATGACAAAATATATTTTTTACAAGTTTGATTTATCGTACCTTTTCCCCAGAACTGAGTAAGTAAAATCGTTATTAAATCTTCATATTTAACAACAATTTTAATTTGAATTAAAACAATTGCTTTTATCTTATCAATGTAATTAGAAAACTTTGCCGTTTTGATATCGATACTATTTTGTAAAAGTTTTATTCCTTCTTCGATTAAAAAATTAAATATTTCTTCTTTACTTGAGAAATGATAATATAAAGTTCCTTTAGCCACTCCGACTGTTGCTGTTATTTCTTCAATACTTGTAGCATCATAACCTTTTTCAGCAAATAGTTTCATTGAAGTTTCAAATATTTTTCGTTTCGTCTTATTCATCTTTTACCGCCTTTCAATTATCTATTATTATATATATTTTTATTCAACATTGCAATACTTTTATATCATTTTTGAACAATTATTCAACATAAAAAATCCACTTATTCCTTGGAATAAATGGACAAACTCTATATTTCCCCTATTATTGTTTTATTATTTTCATATTTTGTCTTCTTTCTAATACTGTTATCCTCTTATCAAATTCTTTATGTTCTTTTGTATTTTGTGCAAATCCATTTTCAACTCTTTCTGCAATTTGTGCTAATTTTAAATTACCACGTCTTAGTTCTTCTAGTATATCCTCTTGTGTTCTCTTCATTTTTTGTTGTTCATTTTGCATTTCATTTTGCACTTTTTTCATAGCTTTTTGTTCTTTTTGCATTTTCTTTTGTACTTTTTTAACTTCTTGTAGCTCTGCTTTCATTTCTTGTTGTTCTTCTTGTATTTCTCCTATTGTCTTTTTCATG
>CALXFI010000074.1 GCA_944387535.1 uncultured Clostridia bacterium
TATGCATTTTTTTATCTAACAAAAACATTTTAATTTTTTTCTTGAAAAACTATTGACAATTAATAGTTAGTCTTTCCTTCACCTTTGTACTACTCTTTAATATCACAAATTTAGAAAAAAAGCAAATAAAAAAGGATGGGCAAAACATGCTGTTTTTTTGCCCCGTCCTAAAAAACATTATTTTACTACTTCTACATCTATATCTAGTTTTTCACCATTTATATTTGTTGTAGTGTATTGTTCTCTGTCTTCATGATAAACTATTTTATTTGCTAATGTATCGTGTTTTATAATTTCTTCATTTTTCTTTATTACTTCTTCTAATTCACTATTTCCTGCTACATATAAATTAATTCTATCTAGTACTTCAAATCCTTTTTCTTTTCTCATATTTTGTACTTTAGATAATACTTCACGTACATAGCCTTCTTCTTTTAGCTCTTTAGTAATAGTTGTTTCTAATACTACTCCAAGTTCTCCTTCTCCACTAAATGCAAATCCTTCTTTTCCTTGCATTGTAACTAGTAAGCTTTCTGAATTTAGTCCAATTTCTGTATCATCAATTTGAATATATTCAGTATCACCTTTTTTTACCTTATTTGCTAAATCCATTTGATTTAATTTGCTAATTTCTTCTCTTATTCTTGGAATTAATTTTCCATATTCTTTTCCAAGTACTGGTAAATTTGGTTTTATTTCAAAATCAACATATTTACTCATTTCTGCACCAAATTCTATATTTTTAACATTTAGTTCATCTTTTACAATGTCCTCATAGTATTTTGGTAATGTATCTATTGAAATTAACATTTCTGATAGTGGTTGTCTATTCTTGATGTTTGCATAGTTTCTTGCGCTTCTTCCTAATTTTACAACTTTATATGCTAAGCTCATTTCTTCTTCTAGTTTTTTGTCAATCTCATTTTCATTTACTTCTGGCCATAAGCATAGATGTACACTTTCAGGCGCATCTTTATCCAAACCTACTACTAAGTTTTGATAAATTTCATCTGTCATAAATGGTGTAAATGGTGCTGCTACTTTTATTAATGTTGTTAATACTCTATATAATGTTACATATGCTCCTATTTTCTCATCGTTTAATTCTTGAGCCCAGAATCTTTCTCTATTTCTACGTACATACCAATTTGATAGCTGGTCTGTAAAGTCTTCTATTAATAATGCTGCTCCTGTTATATCATAACTATCTAGTTTTTTAGCTACTTCTTTTACTAGAGTATTTAATTTAGAGATTATCCATTTATCCATTACATTTGTTAATTTATAATCTTTATATTCTAATGGATTAAATTCATCTATTTCTGCATATAAAACATAGAATGAATATACGTTCCATAACGTACTTAAGAATCCTCTTTGTGTTTCTTGTACATTTTTTATTCCTAATCTTTTTGGAAGCCAAGGAGCGCTACTTGTATAGAAGTGCCATCTTGTTGCATCTGCTCCAACTGTGTCTAATAGTGTTATTGGATCTACACCATTTTTCTTTGATTTAGACATTTTTTGTCCATGTTCATCTAATACGTGTCCTAATACTATACAGTTTTTAAATGGTGATGTTCCAAATAATGCAGTTCCAACTGCCATTAAAGTATAGAACCATCCTCTTGTTTGGTCTACTGCTTCTGAAATAAAGTCTGCTGGGAAGTTATTATCAAACATTTCTTTATTTTCAAATGGATAATGCCATTGCGCAAAAGGCATTGAACCAGAGTCAAACCAACAATCTATTACTTCTTTTGCTCTTTTCATTTTCTTACCACATTTTGGACATTTTAAGTATACATCATCAATATATGGTTTATGAAGTTCTATATCATCTGGACAATCTATTGCTTTTTCTTTTAATTCTTCAATTGATCCAATACATTCTTGATGTCCACAATTTTCATCTTCACAAGTCCATATTGGAAGTGGTGTTCCCCAATATCTATCTCTTGAAATTCCCCAATCTATTACATTCTCTAAGAATTTTCCAAATCTTCCTGTTTTTATTGTTTCTGGATACCAATTTACTTTACTATTATTTTCAACTAGTTCATCTCTTAGTTTGCTCATTGCAACAAACCAACTTTCTTTTGGATAATAAAGAAGTGGTGTATCACATCTCCAACAATGTGGATAAGAGTGAACATGTTTTTCTTTACTAAATAATTTATTCCTTTCTTTTAACCATTTACAGATATCTTCGTTGCAGTCTCTAACAAATCTTCCTGCCCATGGTTCTACTTCTTTTACAAAGTTTCCTGACTTATCTACTAAGTTTACAAATGCTATTCCATTTTGTTTTGCAACTATACTATCGTCTTCACCATAAGCTGGTGCTATATGAACTATTCCTGTACCATCTGTTAATGTTACATAGTCTCCATGAATTACAACAAAAGCTTTTCCATCTACTTTTGCAAATGGCATTAATTGTTCATATTTTGTTCCTAGTAATTCTTCTCCTTTAAATGTTCTAACTAATTCATATGGTGTTTCTCTTAAAACTTCATCAATTAAATCTTTTGCTAATATATAGTTTTCATACTTAGGTTCATCATCTGTTCCTACATTTGCTTTTACTTCTGCATATTCATATGATTTATTTACTGCTAATGCTAAGTTTGATGGTAATGTCCAAGGTGTTGTTGTCCAAGCTAAGATATAAGTATTTTCTTTATCTAATACTTTAAATTTAGCAATACATGTTAAGTCTTTTACATCTTTATATCCTTGTGCTACTTCGTGTGAAGAAAGTGCTGTTCCGCATCTTGGGCAATATGGCATAACTTTATGTCCTTCATATAAAAGTCCTTTTTCCCACATTTGTTTTAAAGCCCACCATACTGACTCTATATATTCATTATGGTATGTTACATATGGATGCTCCATATCTACCCAGAAGCCAACTTTATTTGTCATTTCTTCCCACATATGAACATAAGTAAATACGCTCTCTTTACATTTCTTAACGAAGTTTTCTACTCCATATTCTTCTATTTGTTCTTTTCCTGAAATTCCTAAAGATTTTTCAATCTCAAGTTCTACTGGAAGTCCGTGTGTGTCCCAACCAGCTTTTCTAATTACCTTATATCCTCTCATTACTTTGTATCTTGGAATAATATCTTTTATTACCCTTGTTTCAATATGACCAACATGAGGCATTCCGTTTGCTGTTGGGGGTCCATCAAAAAATGTAAAATATTCTTTTCCTTCGTTCATTGCAAAGTTTTTCTTTTCAATGTCTTTTTGTTTCCACATTTCAGATACTTTTCTTTCCATTCCGACAAAACCGTCTTTAAGTTCTACTTTCTTGTACATAATATTCCTCCTTTAATATATATAAATTAAAAATAAAAAATAAAAAATAAATAACAAATTTTAAAAAATAATCAAAAAAGAATCTATCCATCCTTATTAGGACGAAAAGATTCTTTCCGCGGTACCACCTAAGTTAGTAAATTTATTAAAAATACAATCCACTCTCTTAATTATCCTTAACGCAGATTTACGACTAAACTTACTCATTTTCAGTCTAGCAACAAACTAAGGTGATAACAAATAATTTTTACTTACCAATCTCGCACCAAACGATTAGCTCTCTTAAAGATATTACATTATTTATCGTGTCCTTGTTACAGTTTTTTACATTTATGCAATTATTATATCACCTTTTTTTCATTTTGCAAGTATTTTTCTAAATTTTCTTAAGCTGACATTAACGTATTTTCTATTTCCTTTTTCCATTTTTCTAGTTCGTTTATCCTTTTTTCTGATGTTTGGACTTTTTTCATTAGTGTTTCAATTAATTGTGTAAACTTCGTATGCTCTACATCATTCATAGTTATAAGATTATCTTCTGTAACACCCTTTAAATCAAAAATTCGTAAAATTCCTTCTATTAATTCATTTAAATGTTTTATATGGTATTTACAATCTTCTACTTCTTTTTCTAATCTAGAAATTTTTTCATCATTTGCTTTAAAATGTTTTTCATTTTCTTTTATAATATCTTCTAATTCTTTGGGATTTATATCTCCATCTTTTTCTTCCATATTTTATCCTTTCCTACTTATTGGTAGTGTGAAAACTTTATAAGCTTCCAACTACTTTTTTGTTTATTTTTAGGTCTTTTTTGACCTTTTTGTTT
>CALXFI010000075.1 GCA_944387535.1 uncultured Clostridia bacterium
ATAGACAGTTACCATATATTACCAGTCAAAATTCAAAAGAAAAATATTAAAAGCAGATTTACTCTTTTTTTCTGAAAAAATTACTATTTACTTGCAAAATTCCCAAAATAGTATATAATATACATATTAGAAAAAGAAAGAAGGTGAAAAAAAGTGAATTTAGAAGAATTAGAAAAAAATATAGGATATACATTTAAGAATAAAGAACTATTAAAACAAGCTTTAAGGCATACTTCATATGCAAATGAACGTAACTTAGAAAGTAATGAAAAATTAGAGTTTTTGGGAGATAGTATTTTAGAGTTTTTATCAAGCAAATATATTTATAAGAACTATCCTAATTTAAGAGAGGGAGAAATGACTAAAGTTAGAGCAACAGTAGTATGTGGAAACAGTTTATCTAAAGTTGCAAAATTGCATAATTTTAGTGATTTCTTGTATTTAGGAAAGTCAGAGCAAAAAACAAGAGGTTCAGAAAGACCTGCGATATTAGAAGATGCTGTGGAAGCTGTAATAGCTGCGATATATTTAGATGGTGGAATAGAACCAGCAGAAAAATTCATAGTAGAAAATCTAAAAAGAGAAATAGCAGAAGCAACCAAACATGTAGGGGATAAAGATTACAAAACAGTATTACAGGAGAAGCTTCAAGAACATGGTGATGTGAAAATAGAGTACAAAACAATAGGAGAAAGTGGACCAGACCATAATAAAACATTTGAAGCAGATGTAGAAGTAAACGGAAAATTCTTAGCAAAAGGAAAGGGGAAAAGTAAAAAAGAAGCACAAATGCATGCAGCCAAAAAGGCTTTAGAAAATTTAAATTAGAAGAGAGGTAATCTATGAAAAAACAGTACATAATACCAATATTTGTACCACATTTAGGATGTCCAAATGATTGTATATTTTGCAATCAAAAATCCATAAGTGGTCAAAAAAATGAAATGACAAAAGAAAAAGCAAAGGAAATTATAGAGAATTACCTAAAAAGTATTAAAAAAGAAAATGAAGATGCACAAATAGAAATTGCATTTTTCGGAGGAAGTTTTACAGCAATACCAGAAGAAAAACAAGAAGAATTGTTGAAGGTCGCATATGAATATGTAAAAAATGGAGACGTAAATGGGGTTAGAGTATCAACTAGACCTGATAGCATAAGTAAACCAATTTTAAAAAGGCTCAAAAAATATGGAGTAAAGACAATAGAGCTTGGTGTTCAATCTGCCAATAATTATATTTTAAATAGAATAAATAGAGGCCATACATTTGAAGATGTAAAAAAAGCATCAAAGATGATTAGATGGCATGGGTTTAGATTAGGGCATCAAATGATGGTAGGACTTCCTGAAAGTACAAGGTTAGATGAAATAAATACTGCGAAAAAATTAATAAAATTAAAACCTAAAATGGTAAGAATTTATCCAACATTAGTAATAAAAAATACAAAACTAGAAAAAGAATATGAAGAAGGAATATATAAACCATTATCAGTTGTGCAGACAGTCGAAATCTGTAAAGATTTAGTAAGAATGTTTGTAGATAAAAAAATAGATGTAATAAGAGTGGGCTTACAAACAACAGATGAAATATCAGACCCAAGTAGCAAGAATAGCGAAGTAGTTGCAGGACCATTCCATCCAGCTTTAAGACAATTAGTAGAATCTGCAATGTGGTATGATGCAATAGTTGGAAAAATAAAAAAATTAAATGTAAAAGTAAAAGAAGTTGAAGTTACAGTAAATCCTATAGACGCAAATAATGTAATAGGCCATAAAAAAGAAAATGTCTTGAAGCTAAAAGACACATATGATGTAGATTTAATTTTAAAACAAGACAAAAAAGTAAAACAAGGAAAATCAAAAATAGAAGTAACAAAAACTTATACCGATTAAAAAAGAAAAATGCTGTTTTTGGGGACGGGGTCAAAAAACAGCATTTTGTTTAATAACATTTTTAGGGGGATTGGAGTAAGTTTTTAGATTTAAGCTTCGCTTATCGGTGTTTTGCTACCCCTAATTTCCCCTACGCAAAACTACCTAATCTAAAAACTTACTTATATATTTTTTTGTTAAAAAGCACAGCAAATTATTCATTATAATAGCAAAAAGAAATTGAGCTATCTATGTTGTATTAAAAATGGTTAAAATAATTGTATTGAGTACTATATAAAGATAAGTAGTTGTTTTTAGTACGGGGTCAAACAACTACTTGTAGTTAGAAATATTAAAATAAGAAGAACAAAAAACATAAAAAGAAAATAAAAAAGAATAAATCACCTATATTTTACCAATAATAAAATAAAGGTGATTTTTTATGGATTTAGTAAATGAAAAGAGCGAAGAGAAAAAGCTAAAAATAAGAAAAGTAATTTTAGAAATACTAGGAACAATACTTGGCTCATTTGTAATGGCATTAGGAGTATCCTTATTTTTACTTCCAAATCAGTTATCATCAGGAGGAGTAGCAGGTGTTGCAACCATAACCTATTATTTATTAAACATACCAATGGGAACCATGATATTATTAATAAATATTCCATTATTTTTAATATCAATATTAAAAATAGGAAAATACTTTTTTGTAAAATCAATTATAGGAACAGTAACATTATCATTTTTTATAGATTTTTTAGATAAATTTGAAGCCTTAACAGAAGATAGATTTTTAGCTTGTGTGTATGGTGGAATTATTCTAGGAATAGGAACTGCAATTCTCTTAAAAGTAAACTCATCAACAGGAGGAAGCGACCTAGTAAGCTATTTAGCAAAAAAATATAAACCAACGGTACAGTCAGGAAATATTATAGTTATTATAGATATTATAATCGTAACTTTAAATATGATATGCTTTAGAGAAATAGAAATAGGACTATATTCAGCAATTGCAATTTATTTAATGGGAAAAATGATAGACATTTTATTTGAAGGAATAGATTTTACAAAATTAATGATTATAATTTCAGATAAAAATGAAGAGATATATGAACAAATAAAAGACAAAGTAGAAAGAGGAACAACAGGTCTTTATGGAAAAGGTATGTACACAGGAAAAGAAAAGCTAATTCTTATGTGTGCAGCATACAGAAATGATGTAGCTAAAATAAAGATGATAGCAAGAAAAGTGGATCCAAGGAGTTTTATAGTAATAACAAATTCAAGGGAAGTAGTAGGACAAGGATTTGAAAAATGAGATAAAAAAATTGGTGTTTTATGTTTCTTTTTTTAAAATAATGTGAAATAAATTTATTTTAGAACTAATAATAATTGTTGAAATAAAGGCAATCCTATTGGCTTTAGACGATGGTTCGAGGTTGCTAAAAGTATATTTTCTATGTTATAATTTGAGTATGGGTGGATGGAAATCAAAAAACAGGAAAAAATACTTGTTACAATATCATATTATTTTTGTATGTAAGTATAGGAAAAAATTATTAATGTCAAAGCAAATGTCAGATGATATAAAACAGTTTCCTTATGAGATATGCCAAAAACATAAAGTTACTATTAGATATATGGAAACGGATAAAGACCATATACATTATATGATAGAAGTAGAACCAACAATGTCAGTTAATAGAATTGTAAATCAGATAAAAAGTTATACAACATATTATATTTGGAAGAAATATCCAAACTATTTGCGAAAACAATTCAGGAAGGAACATACATTTTGGACAGATGGATATTTTGCTTGTAGTGTAGGAAATATTTCAGAAGAAATGCTAAGAAAATATATAGAAAATCAAGGTTAGAAGAGGTGGTGAAAGTCAAAATGTTAAAAGCATATAAATATAGAATATATCCCAATAAAGAACAAGAAAAACAAATAGCAAAAACATTTGGCTG
>CALXFI010000076.1 GCA_944387535.1 uncultured Clostridia bacterium
AAATACCAAACTTCTTAAACGGATGAAAGAATTTCATCCTCGAAGCCAACTACCTTTAGGTGGTTGGTAGTTCACTTTCTTTCATATAAGTGGTAAAAAATTAATAATAAAAGATTATTAGTGAAATGGTAAGTGATAAAATAAAAAAATAATTAATATGAAAGTTAATAAAAATTATGAAGAAAATAATATTACAATAATGCCATAACTTTAAATAGTTGGTAAGAAAAATCGTTCGACAAAAATGAGTATCTATAAATTAATAAATGAAAAAGTATTTTCTGAATAGAAAAATATGTTATGGAATATAATAGAAATAAAATATAAAGCAAAAAGATAAAAGCAAAACGGAAAATAAAAAGTTTGTAAAGGAGAGAACTTATGCAAGAAGAATATAGAAGGGAAGAAAAAATTAAAGAAAAGACGGAGATGGAAAAAGAAATAGAGTTAATAAGATCTATTATTAAAACTAGAGAAGAACTTAAAAGTGATAATAAAAATTTTGAGTATGCAAAAGAAGAATTAATAGATTATTATACTTATCAAATAAAAGCAAATCAAGCAAAACTGGACTACCTTATAAAGCTTGCAAAACTAAAAGGAATAGAGGTAGACATGATAAATAATAAAAAATATACATTTTTAGGAGAAGAGGTAGGTTAGTAATATTTGTCCATTTTTTATCATAAAAATTAATTAAGAAATTAGTTTGGAGTTGGTAAAAATGGACATTAATATTATTACATATTTAGCTTGCATATGTTTTATTTTTATATTTGGTAGAATTTTTATTGTGCCTTTAAAAAAGATATTGAAGTTGGTTTTAAATTCTGTCTTAGGTGGAGTAGTAATTTTTATAATCAATTTAATAGGTAGCAATTTTGGTTTTCATATAGGACTTAATTTTTTTACAAGTATATTGGTTCGGATTACTTGGACTTCCAGGGGTTGTTTGTTTAATTGTTGTAAAAATTTTAATTGGCTAAAGGGGATGTTTCTAGTGTACAAATAATTAATAAGATAAGAGCTAAAGATAAGTCTTTGTATAATTTAATAGAAACAGAAAAATACTAATTGTAGTGGAATACGAAAGTTAATGATGGTTATCAGATATTAAATCTAAAAGAGAGGTTTTATGTTTAACCTCTCTAAATTTTAATTTCTATTTATAGATGTGTCACAAATTGGAGATTTTATTCAACTGTTACTGATTTTGCTAAGTTTCTTGGTTTATCAACATCAAGCCCTTTTTCTTTTGAAATGTAGTATGCAAGTAATTGTAAAGGAATTACAGATAGTATTGGTGAAACATAAGGACTAGTTTCAGGAATACGTATTACTGTATCAAAAAGTTTGCTATCCACATCTTGGTTTGTTACAACTAATGTTTTAGCTCCTCTTGTAATAACTTCTTCAATATTACTTACAGTTTTTTCTAGTAATTTTGGGTCTGTCATAATACTAATAACAGTAATACCATTTTCAATTAAAGCAATAGGTCCATGTTTTAATTCACCTGCTGGATAACTTTCAGCATGAATATATGAAATTTCTTTTAATTTTAATGCAGCTTCTCTTGCTACTGTTTCGTCAATTCCTCTTCCTAAGAAAAACACATCTTTTTCTTGATAAATTCTATGTCCAAATTCTTTTATACGTTCTTCTGTTTTTAGGGCTTCTTCTATTTTTTTAGGTAACTCTAAAATTTCTTTCTTTAAATCTAAAACTTCTACTTCAGACTCTTCTAAAGTTTCTGCAAAATAGATAGCAAGCATAGCAAGAAGTACAACTTGAGATGTATAAGCTTTAGTAGAAGCAACTGCAATTTCTGGACCTGCATGAGTATAAATAGAATAATCTGCTTCTCTTGTTATAGAACTTCCAATAACATTACTAATAGCAAGTGTTTTTGCTCCTTTTTCTCTTGAAAGCTTTAAAGCTGCTATTGTATCTGCAGTTTCACCTGATTGAGAGATGAAAATACATAAAGTTTTATCATCAATAATTGGATCTCTATATCTAAATTCAGAAGCAATATCAACTTCTGTAGGTATTTTACAAAGACGTTCTAACATATTTTTAGCAGCAAGTCCTGCATGCATTGCAGTACCACAAGCGACTAAATAAATTTTGTGAAGACCTTTTAAATATTCTTTTGTAAAATCTAATTCATCAAAAGTACATTTACTGCCTTCATCTAATTTTGCTCCTATAGTTTCGCGAATAGCTGTTGGTTGTTCATGAATTTCTTTTAACATGTAATCTTCATAACCTTCTTTTTCAGCACTAGAAGCATTCCATTCAATAGTTTGAACTTTTTTATCAATAGGTTTTAAATTTACATCATAGAATTTAACATCGTTTCTTGATAATAAAGCAAATTCTAAATCATCTAATAAATAAAATTCTCTTGTAAAAGATAGTATAGCTGGAATATCTGAAGAAATATAATTTTCTCCGTCACCTTTACCAATAACAAGAGGGCTATCTTTTCTAACTACTATCATATGATCTTTATCATATTTAGAGATAATTTCTAAAGCAAAGCTTCCTTTTAAATCCATGCAAGCATTTTTTACAGCTCTTAGTATTTTTAAATCGTCGTTAGTTTCATCTTTATTATAATAATAATGAATTAAGTTAGGGATAATTTCTGTATCTGTTTCAGAATAGAAAGTATAACCATTATCAGTTAAAAACTTTCTTAATTCATTATAATTTTCAATAATTCCATTATGAACCACGCTAAAACTTTTTGAATTATCAACATGAGGATGAGAATTTTCTTTAGATGGTTTTCCGTGAGTTGCCCATCTAGTATGAGCAATACCAATAGTTCCTTCTAAATCATCAATTCCTGGTAAATTATATAAATTTTTAACTCTTCCTTTGTCTTTCATAATAGAAAGATCATCTTTTTCAATAGTTGCAATACCTGCAGAGTCATAACCTCTGTACTCTAATCTTAAAAGTCCATTAATAAGAATAGGACTTGCTTTTTTTGTTCCTATGTAACCTACAATTCCACACATAGTAAATCCTCCTTAAAAATTAATTTTATATTTTATATTTTATATGGAATTGAAAGCTATGCAAAATAAGGCTTAAATGTATCAATCTTTTGTTGCAATATTACTATTGTTTTTTAAAATTAATACTTTGACCTTAAGCAAAAGCCACTAAGGCACCCGCCGAAAACTTCGATAACCTTAGACCTCGTCAACACTTCTTAAAGTGTCCTGGCGCTATAACTAATAAATAAACTCCTTTCTTTTTAAAATTATTTTTTGCATTTCTTTCAATTTACTTTATTATATTATATTAAAATATAAAAAGTTGCAAGTCTTATATAAAATTTATTGAAATAAGGCAACCGCAATCCCATTGGCTTTAGACGATGCAGTAAAAAAGAGTAAAAATTTTTCGCAATAAAAATGTATAAAAATGAACAAAAAACATCGTAAATTTGATAAAA
>CALXFI010000077.1 GCA_944387535.1 uncultured Clostridia bacterium
TACATATTTTTCACCTCCTCTAAATTTCTAGAATTTCTTTAGAAGTTTATTATATCAAAATCTAATATTTTTATCAAACAATTTAATTTTACAATCTAAAATTTGTTCGCTTATATCCCACCTCCCAAAAGGGAAGTGGGTTTTACGCTCCATTTTTATAAAAGTATAGAAAAAGCTAAAGAAAAACTAGAAGAAATCAGTAATGATGAAGTTATGCAAAAAATTCCTGACTGGAAAGAGTCTTATTACAAAGAGCAAGCTTCAATTAGAACTACTAGCAAAAAAGGAAGGTCTATAAGAAGGCAAAAAAGAAAAAAATTACAAATTGCTAAAAACTTAAAAAAAGAAAATATAGACATAAACCTTATATCTAAAGTAACAAGATTATCTGTGGAAGAAATTCAAAAAATTAATTAAATTGCTAGAATAATTGTACATTTTAGCATAGCAAAATAGTAAAAACACCTATTTTGTTATGCTATTTTCTATTTTATTTTCTAAACTTAGGATTATTTTTTTCAAAATACTTGTTTTTTTCCTAATTTTATAGGATAATATATATGTATGAATATATTTAGTTGAAAGGATTTTTTAAATGAAGTATATAGATAAATTTTTAAAAGTATTAAACACTGACAGAAATACTTTTGCAACATATGTACTAACATTAATTAGTGTATATTTAGCAGTAGATAGATTAGTTGAGATGTTACTTATGATATTTACTGGTGTATCGTATTCATATTGGGGACCTATAGCATATACGTTTGCACTTGCTTGTCCAGTATTTGCATATCTTTTTTCTGGTCAATCAAAATTTGCAACGTCAAAGGCTAAAAAGGTAACACTGTTTTATTTATATGTAATTGGTTTATATATAATTGCAGTTTCAATGTTTACCCAATGGCTTAATATGGGAGCATGGTTACTACTTCTTTCAGTTCCTAATTATGTAGAAATTATTACTGATTTTTCTGATTTAGTAACACCTGCAATGGTAAGTATTTCATTATATTTGCCACTAGCAACACTCTTCCCATTCTTTAAAAAATTATATATGGGTGTTAACGATAGTAAAGATCAAATTCGTTCTATCTGGGATTATGGAGGAATTAGCTTAGCAAATAAACCAAAAGATGCAGGAGCTTATTCTTGTGAAGTATATTTCTGTAATGATAGCGAAACAGGTAAAACGATTATTATTCCAGAAGAATCAAGATACCAATCATTATTTGTTTGTGGTGGTTCTGGTTCTGGAAAAACTTCTTTAGTATTTGAACCATTATTTGCCAGAGACTTAGAGAAAAAATATTTCTTTAAAGAAGTTTCAAAGGAAATGGGATATACTGCTTTAAGGACTGGATTAGCAGTACTTGATGCACCTTATGAAAACGACTATTTAAATGAGAACTTTAATTTAAATATGTTAGTTCCTGTAGAAGGCAAAGAAACTCTTTACAATGCATACATGAAAAAAATGATTTTATCTTCTCTTGGAGATGAAATAACATATAAAAACATAGGGCTTACACTTATGGCCCCTGACTACGAAGTAATTAGCCATATGATAAATGTTTGTGATAACTTTGGTATTAAATATAATTTAATAGACCCAAATAATTCAAATTCAGTTGGTTTAAACCCATTTGTTTATGAAGATTCTTCAAAAACAGCAACAGTAATTTCATCAGTAATTAAATCAATGTATAACACTGCACATACAGATACTGATGAAGCCTACAAAGAAGATATTGTAATACAAGCAATTGAAAACTTAGTAATATTACTTAAAGAAGTTTATCCTAGAATGAATGAAGGAAGACTTCCTAATATGGAAGATATGCTTAAAATGTTTACTAACTTTGAATTAATAGAAAAGATGTGTAAAATATTAGAACATGAAATAGAAAATGATGAATTTGCAAAAGATAAATATCGTGTATTATTAACATATTTCAAAAAGAACTTTTATAGTGATGCACCTGCAAAATCAAGTATGGAAAAATATATTTATTCTGTTGTAAGTCAACTAGACAACTTACTTAGAATACCAGGAATAAAAGGTATTTTGTGTAACAGATATAATAACATTAATTTTGATGACGCACTTAAAAATTCTGAAGTTATATTTATCTGTACAAGACGTGGAGATTTAGGTGCTGCCGGACATAAAGCATTTGGATTATTCTTCTTACTTACAATGCAAAACTCAGTACTAAGACGTCCAGGTGTTGAAAGTTCAAGAGTTCCTTACTTTGTATACATAGATGAATTTGCAGACTTTATTTGTAAAGATACAGAAGCAATGTTTACAATGTACAGAAAATATAAAGTTGGAACAACTATTTCTACACAAAGTTTACAACAACTAGAAACTCCAGAATTATCTGTAAATTATAAAAACACTATTCTTGCTAACTGTGCTAGCAAAATATTTACTGGAAATGGTGAATATGATGAATTAAAATGGTGGGAAGGCGAATTTGTTAACCACAGAGAATGGATTTATACAACTAGTATGGACATGAGCAAAGGTGAATATGACCCTAAATATAGTAATGTAAAATGGGACTTTGTAACCAATTTTAAAGCAGGAAAACTTCAAGTCCTTGGGGCTAAAGAGTGTGCATATAAAATTAGAGGCTCTAATGGAAAACCTATGATAGGACCTGCTACACTATCATTCTTAGAAGCAAAATATAAAGAACCACATAAAATTAGGACTTATGATTTTGGTAAGTATTCTGATGGAGTTACAACAGATACTGAAGATGATACTAGTAGTAGAGCACACAAAAAGTTTAATCCTAAAAACATTAATTTTAGAGATAAAAACAATGAAATAGATCCTATTCAAACAGATACAACAGATTCAAATTATGTGTTTGATAACCAAGATGCAATTGTTGTTAATTTCAAAAAAAGAAGGAAAAAATAAAATAAAAATAGGAAATTCCTATTTTTATTCAGATTGTTGACAAAGTATATAAAAATATTTTGTCAGCAATTTTTTTATTTTTAATTTTATAAATTTTTTATAATA
>CALXFI010000078.1 GCA_944387535.1 uncultured Clostridia bacterium
TGTCTATATTGAAATTATATATTAGGGGGTATTTTGTTGTCAAAGTTCATTTTTCATTTATTACAGGATGCTTAAAAATAAAATAAAAATCATTTTTATATTATCACAAAATAAAGAAAAAAGGAAGTTTTAAACTCCCTCTTCTGCTAACTCTATTAATTTTGTTAGCAACTCTTTATATTGTACTCCACTTGCTTCAAACATTTTAGGATACATACTAATATTTGTAAATCCTGGCATAGTGTTTATTTCATTTATATAAATTTTATTTGTTCCTTTTTCTATAAAGAAATCTACTCTAGATAATCCTTTTCCATCTATTGATTTAAAGGCTTTTATTGCTTGTTTTCTAATTTCATTTGACAATTCTTCTGGAATATCTGCTGGTATTTCTGTTCTAGATTCTTCATTTTTATATTTAGCATCATAACTATAGAATTCATCTGCTGCTTTTATTTCACCCACGCAAGATGCAATGACTACTTCATTTCCAAGTACTGCACATTCTACTTCTTTACCATTTATTCCTTGTTCTATCAACACTTTTTTATCAAAAGATGCTGCATATTCTATGTTTTTTATAAGTTCCTCTAAAGTATCTGTTTTTCTAACGCCTACACTTGAACCCGAATTAGATGGTTTTACAAACATAGGAAATTTTAAATTTTTAGCTATTCTTTTTGCTGCTTCTTCCACTGTTACAGCACTTTCATTAAAGCTTTTATCTACATAGATATATTTATTTTTATATTTTCTAACATATTCATAAGGAGTTTGATTTAAACCTGCTTTTTCAAAAACAATTTTTGTATAAACTTTATCCATTCCTACACTAGATGCTAAAACCTTACAACCTACATAAGGTATTTTTAGTAATTCAAATAGTCCTTGAATAGTTCCATCTTCTCCATATAAACCGTGTAACACAGGGAATATCACATCTAAGCCTTTTAAGTATTCTACAAGATTTTCCATTTTTTCTTTGTTTTCTACTTTCGCTCCAAATTTTCTTTCTTGTCCATCTTCTATGTACTTCCACCAATTCCCCTGTTTATCTATGTATATTGGAAACACATCATATTTCTCCCTATCTAAATTATTTAATATTGACCCTGCTGATACAACAGACACCTCATTTTCTGTAGACATCCCTCCAAATACTACTCCTAATTTTTTCTTTCCCATAACTCCACCATCCTTTCGGCTATTTTATAAAATTGCATCCCATTTGATGCTTTAAATAAAATGACATCACCTGATTTTACTATTTTTTGTAGTAAACTTTCTATATCTTCTTTATTTTCTAAATAATAAACATTTTCTTCTTGCATACCTTTTTTAGCAACTTCTGTAATATATTTAGCATTTTCTCCAGATGCAATCAATATGTCTATCTTGTTCTTAACAACTTCCTCTCCTACTTTTTCATGTAATTCTTTGGCAAAATCTCCTAATTCAAACATATCTCCTAAAACTACAATTTTTCTATTTTCTTTAAATTCAGATAATACTTTTAAAGATGCTTTCATTGATTCTAAACTTGCATTATAAGCATCATTTATAATTTTTACTCCATTTTTTAATTCTATTATATCCATTCTTTTTTTAGTAAGTTCAAAATTTTCAATTCCAGATTTTATTTTTTCTGGCTCTATTCCTAAAACTTCTCCAACTGTTATTGCACATAAGCTATTTAACACAAAATGTTCTCCACCTACTGGAACTGTTATTCTTTCTTCTTCATCGCCTATTTTACAAGTAAAATCACTTGCATTTTCTTTTAAATTTATATCTTTTGCCATTACATCACTTTTTTCATTTATAGCATATGTTTTTATATTATAATTTTCTTTATTTTTCTCATACCATTTATGTAATAAGTCATTATCATTATTAATTATTACTGCATCTTTCTTGCTTCCCTCCAATATTTCTAATTTAGCTTTTAATATATTTTCTCTTGAGCCTAAATTTCCTATATGTGATGTTCCAATATTTGTGATTATACAAATATTAGGTTTTGCAATTGAAGCTAGCAAACTTATTTCTCCAAAATGATTCATTCCCATCTCTAATACCGCTGCTTCTTCATCTTGCATTCTAAGTATTGTAAATGGTAATCCTATATTATTATTGTTATTCCCTTCAGTTTTTAAAGTTTTATATTTTTTAGCAACCACACTTGCAACTATATCTTTTGTACTTGTTTTTCCTACACTTCCTGTAATTGCAATTACTGGTATATCATATAAACTCCTTTTATATCTTGCTAATCCATATAAAGCTTCTAATGTATCTTGTACTTTTATTATATTTTTATCTGCCCATTTTTCTATTTTTCCACTATCAATATCCACATTTTGTACAATAACTGTGGAAGCTCCATTTTCTAATGCTTGTTCCCAAAACTTACTTCCATCAAAAGTTTCACCTTTTATTCCTATGTAACAGTCTCCATTTTTTATTGTCCTTGTATCTTTAGAATAAGATTTGACAATATAATCTTCATTACCTACAACTAATTCTCCATTTGTTACGTCTAATATATTTTTAATACTTAAATCTTTCATATAATATTCTCCTTAAATTTTTCTTTGTTAGATTATATGTCTATTTACTTTTTTTTGCAACTAAATTAGCTGCTGTTTTTTAGGACGGGGTCAAAAAACAGCAAAAAAGAATTTAAAATTAATATTTCATTTTTTACCTTGTGGGCGTTTTGCATTTTTTATTTATATGTACAATTTCTGTTTTGTCCATAATTTTTTCACTTCCTCTATTTTTAATAACTATATTATATGATAAATTAGTTTATTTTTTAATCAAAGTAAAACCTTTGTACAATAAAAATCCCCCGGCTTAGCCGGGGGTATTTTACTCATAACGCCTAAAAGGCTTTGTTACAAGCAGTGCCTC
>CALXFI010000079.1 GCA_944387535.1 uncultured Clostridia bacterium
TACATTTTCTTCAAAATCATATTTTGAACCATCTATCATAACAGATGTAAATCCATTATCAATACACATTTTAGCTGTTTCAAAATCTGGTCCATGGTCTAAATGAATTGCAACTGGAACTTCTGGATGTTCTTCAACTGCTGCCTCTACCATTTTCATTAAATATCCTATTCTTGCATATTTTATTGCACTTGATGATGCTTGTAATATAACTGGAGATTTCGCCTCAGCTGCTGCATCCATAATTCCTTGTATTATTTCCATATTATTTACGTTAAATGCACCTATTGCATATCCTTCTTTCATTGATTTTTCAAACATATCCTTTGTTGTAACTAACATAATAATTCCTCCTTTTTTCTTTGTTTTTACCTTGTTATTTTATTTCTTATTTCATAATATGTCAAGTGCTTTTTGAGACAAATAGGGACAGGCCTTTTTTGTCTCACTTTTCCAATATTTTACAAAATGATACAAAAAAACCCCGTCCCCAAAATTCTCACTCATATTTTTTTAATTCTATTTTATTTGATATAAATCTTTCATTACTATCAATTTCTTTACTTAAATCAGTTGATAAATATTTTTTATTATCATCTGCAAACACACTTACAACACTTTTTTCTATTTTATATGCAAGCTCTACTGCGGCTATCAAATTAGCTCCTGATGAAATTCCCACTCCTAATCCTAATTCTTTTGCTAATTTTCTTGACATATTTATTGCATCTTCATCGTTTACTAATATTATTTCATCTATTTTTTCTTTATCTAATAAATCTGGTACAAAATCGTCTCCTATTCCTTCTATTTTATGCTGAGCAATTATTTTTCCTTTAGATATTATTGGCATCTTATCTGGCTCTAATGCTACTACTTCAATATTTTTATACTCCTGTTTTAATCTGTCTCCTATTCCCATTAAAGTTCCACCTGTTCCAACTCCTGAAACAAATCCACCTACTACTTCTCCCCTTCTTTTTAACTCTTCTACTATTTCTGCACCTGTTGTCTGAAAATGTGCTTTATAATTATCTTTATTTCCAAATTGATTTGCTAAAAATCCTTCCTTTTCTTTGGCTAATTTTTTAGCTTCTTCTACACATTTTATAAATCCTCCTTGTTCCTTAGATATTAATATTACATTTGCACCAAAACTTTTCATTAATTCTACTCTTTCTTTACTTGCCCAATCTGGCATAAAAATATATACAGGATGTTTATAATATGCACCTATTGCTGCAAGTGAAATACCTGTATTTCCACTTGTAGCCTCTATTATTGCTTGCCTTTCTTTTAACTTACCTCTTTTCTTTGCTTCATTTATCATATAATATGCTACTCTATCTTTTATACTTCCTGTTAAATTATAATATTCTAATTTAGTAAATACATTTATTTCTTTTTTCTTATACTTACATTTAATTTTTATCAGAGGAGTATTCCCTATTAGTCCATCTAACATTTTTCTTCACCTGCACTATCACCTATACATTTCTTGCTTGGTTGTTTAAAACTTAAATACCAATTGATTCCATTTCTGTTCTTATTTATATATTCTACCCTTTCTTCTAGCTCGTTATACGTTTGTGGACTAGGTACTATTACAGGTTGATTTGGCATCCAATTTGCTGCAGTCGCACCTCCCATACAGTCTGCCATCTGAAGTGCTTTTACTGTTCTTAATATTTCTGGTATAAATCTTCCTACATTCATTGGATATATTAATATTGTTCTTACAATTTGCTTATCGTCTATTATATAAACATTTCTAACCGTTTCAGTTGTACTCATTTCATTTGAAATCATTCCATATCTTCTTGCAATTAGGGCATTTCTATCTGCTATTATTGGAAAAGATACTTTTATTCCGGTTCTACAATAAATATCATACACCCAAGCTAAATGTGAACTATTACTATCTACACTTAATCCCAGCAATTCTGTATTTATTTCTTTAAAATATGTATGTGCTCTAGTAAATGCTATCATCTCAGTTGTACATACTGGGGTAAAATCCGCTTCTTTGGATGTATTTATATTTTTTTTTTAATATCTGGTTTTAGTTTAAATCTAATTGTTTTATCTTTACTTATATAAATTTTATCTATTATCATTTGTAAAATCATTTTATTAGGTTTTTCTAAATCTATTATTTCATTAAAATATTCTACTGCTGTCTTTATCTTTTCCATTTTTTCTTCTAATTGTTCTTTTTCATCTTTTTTTAATGTAGATTGTAAATATGATATATTTTTCTTTTTTTCATCTTCTAATTCCTTATATGTATTTTCTATAATTTCTCGTTCTATATTACCACTAGCTAGAGATAAGTCTTTTATCTTTTGATTAATTAGTAATTTATATTCCTCATTTAAAATATTTAGCTTGTTTTGTAATTTTAATTTGTTATTTTCTCTTTTATTTTGTTTAATTTCAATTTTTATATTTTTAATTTCTTCTAAATATTCTTTCTTTGTAAATTTCAAAAACTCTTTTAGATGAATTGATATATCTTTTTCTTTTACTTCATGGCAACAGCAAGCCCTTGTTCCATACTGTCTATATTTTGAGCAATCATATCCTTTTTCAGGAACTTTTCTTTTAATCATTATTCC
>CALXFI010000080.1 GCA_944387535.1 uncultured Clostridia bacterium
ACATGTATATTTATTGTAACAGTTTTATTTCCATTATCTTCTGTTACTTCTACACTTGTATCTCCTTTTGCTACTGGGTGTATTGTTAATGTTGTTCCTTCTAATTTCGCTGTTGCATATCTACTATCTATATCTTTAGATATACTTAGGTTTCCTAAGTATGTTCCTGTTATTGTAACTTGTTGGTCACTTCCTCCTACATATGCTGTTACATCTGTACTTGTTGCTCCTATGCTTGTCTCTCTTACTTCTATTGGTATTTCTATTGTTCTATTTCCATTTGCTTCTGTAACAACCACACTTGTTGTTCCTGCTGATACTGGTGTAATTGTTAGTGTGCTTCCTTCTATACTTGCCGTTGCATATGTTTCTGGTTGTTGTTCTATACTAAATGTTCCTGCATTTTCTCCTCCTAATGTTACTGTTTGGTCACTTCCATTTACATATGCTATTACACTTTCTGGACTTGCTGTTATTGTTGTTCCTTTTACTTCTATATTTATCGTTACTGTCTTATTTCCATTTGACTCTTTTATAACTACTGTTGTACTTCCTGGTCCTACTGGTGTTATTGTTACATTGTTTCCACTTAAGTCTACTTGTGCTATTCCTTCATCTGCTGGTGTTTGTATACTTAATTCTCCTAAACTTGTTCCTTCTATTGTTACTGTTTTACTTTCTCCTCCTGCATATATTACTACATTTGGCTCACTTACTGTTATATCACTTGCTATTACTTTTATACTTACTGTTATAGTCTTATTTCCATTTAATTCTTTAATTACTACACTTGTATCTCCTTCTGCTATTGGTGTTATTACTAATTCTTTATTGTTATCTGGATTTATCTGCGCTGTTGCATGTGTTCCATCTGCTGCTGTTTCTATAACAAATGTTCCTGCGTTTTCTCCTCCTAATGTTACTTTTTGACTTGTCCCTCCTACATATGCTGTTACACTTTGTGGTGCTGCTGTTATTGTTGTTCTTGCTACAGTTATATTTATTGTTAATGTCTTTCCACCATTTCCTTCTTGTACTTCTACACTTGTATCTCCTTCTGCTATTGGTGTAATAATTAATTCTTTATTGTTTTCTTCATTAATCTCTGCTGTTGCATGTATTCCATCTGCTGGTGTTACTACACTAAATGTTCCTGCATTTGTTCCACTTAATGTTACTGTTTTACTGCTTCCATTTACATATACTGTTACATCTTTTTCACTTGCATCAATTGTTGTTCCTAATACTGTTAGCATTGCTGCTTCTGATGTTTTTGTTACTATACTTGAACCATATTTTTGTGTTACTACTACATAGTAGTAAGTTCCATCTAAATCTGTTGTTACATTTTCTTTTTGTATTGTATATGTGCTTCCATTTGCTCCTGGTATTTCTTCTCCACCTTCATTTGAATTTGTATCATTTTTATACCATTGATATGTTATATTTCCTTCTCCTGTTGCCGTTACATTAAATATTACATTTTGTCCATTTTCATATGCTGATACTGATTGTGGATTTACTGTTATCTCTGTCTCTGCTACTACGCTTAAAGCTGCTGCTTCACTAGTAACATTGTTTGTCTCTCCTCCATAGTTTTGTGTAACTATGCAATAGTAGTAAGTATTATTTAAGTCTGTTGTTACTTCTTCTTTTGATATTGTATATGTGTCACTATTTTCACCATCAATTTGTGTTCCATTTTGGTTACTGTCTGTTGTATTCTTATACCATTGATAACTAAATGTTCCACTTCCACTTGCTTCTACTTCAAATGTTACATCTGTTACTCCTGCAATTACGTTTACATCACTTGGTGTACTTACACTTGCTCCATCTCCTACTGTTAATTTTGCTGCATTAGTTGTTATTTCTGCTGTTGAATTTCCGTAGTTTTGTGTGATTACGCAATAGTAATATGTGTCATTGTCTCCTAATGTTGTTGTTTCTATTGTATAGTTATTGCTTGTTGCTTCTTGTATAGGTGTTCCGTCTGTTGTTGAATTAGTTGTGTTTTTATACCATTGATAACTTAAGTCTCCTATTCCTGTCGCTGTAACTTCAAATGTTGCTCTACTGCCTTCTGTTACTGTTACTGATGATGGCTGTGTGCTTATTGCTGCTTTCTCTGCTACTGTAAGTAGTGCTGTATTTGATGTTGCTGTTGCTATTGATGAACCATATCCTTGTGTTACTTTTGCAAAATAATATCTTTCATTTAAATCTGTTGTAACTTCTTCTTTTGGTATTGTATAAGAACTTTCATTTGCTCCATTTATTAATATTTCTGATCCTTCTTGGCTTGTTTTGTAGTACCATTGGTAATTTAATTTTCCATTTCCACTAGCCGTTACTGTAAATTTCACATCGTTTTGTCCTTCTATTGTTTGCACTGCTGCTGGCTCACCTGTTACTTCTACTGGTGATATTACTGTTAAGCCTGCTGCTGTAGTTGTCTCTATATTTGTTTTATTTCTATAATTTTGTGTTACTACACAATAGTAATATCTTCCACTTATACTTGCTGTTACATCCTCTTTGTTTATTGTATATGTGCTACTTGTTGCACTATCTATTGGTGTTCCATCACTATTGTTTCCTGTTGTATTGTAATACCATTGATAACTTATTGTTTCTTCTCCAGGAGCACCTACACTAAATGCTCCTGTTACTGTTACACTAAAGCTTACATTTTGTGTTCCACTTATTGTATCTACATCTACTGGTTGCCCTGTTATTGCTAATTTTGTTACATTTTTATCTGCTATATTATCATCGTTTGTATCTATATCTATATCTGGTTCTCCGTCATCATTTGTATCTACATTTAAATCTGGTATTCCATCACCATCTGTATCAATATTTAAATCTGGTTCTTTATCTCCATTTGTATCTATATTTATGTCTGGATCTAAATCATCATCTGTATCTATGTTTATATCTGCCTCTCCATCATCGTTTGTATCTACATTTACATCTGGTTCTTTATCTCCATTAGTGTCTATATTTAAGTCTGGGTTTTTATCTCCATTTGTATCTATGTTTATATCTGGTTTCTTATCTCCATTTGTATCTATATTTATGTCTGGATCTAAATCATCATCTGTATCTATGTTCATATCTGCCTCTCCATCATCGTTTGTATCTACATTTACATCTGGATTTTTGTCTCCATCTTTATCTATATTTAAGTCTGGTTCTCCGTCGTCATCTGTATCTATATTTATATCTGGCTTTTTATCTCCATTTGTATCTATATTTAAGTCTGGGTTTTTATCTCCATTTGTATCTATGTTTATATCTGGTTTCTTATCTCCATTTGTATCTATATTTATGTCTGGATCTAAATCATCATCTGTATCTATGTTCATATCTGCCTCTCCATCATCGTTTGTATCTACATTTACATCTGGATTTTTGTCTCCATCTTTATCTATATTTAAGTCTGGTTCTCCGTCGTCATCTGTGTCTATATTTATATCTGGTTTTTTATCTCCATTTGTATCTATGTTAATGTCAGGTTCACCATCTCCGTCTGTGTCTATATTAATGTCTGGGTCTCCATCTCCATTTGTATCTACATTTACATCTGGATTTTTGTCTCCATCCTTATCTATATTTAAGTCTGCCTCTCCATCATCATCTGTGTCTATATTTATATCAGGCTCTCCATCTCCATCTGTATCTATATTAATATCTGGTTCTCCATCTCCGTTTGTATCTATATTTATATCTGCTTCTCCATCGTCGTCCGTATCTATATTTATGTCTGGTTCTTTATCCCCATCTGTGTCTATGTTAATGTCTGGTTCTCCATCATTATCTGTGTCTATGTTTATATCTGGCTGTCCATCTCCATCTGTATCTACATCTACATTTGAATCTTTTTCTGGCCCTGTTATTGTTACATTTCCATCTTCATCTACTTCTGCTTCATATCCTCCATGATTTACATCTACATTTCCTGTCTCTGGATTATATTCTGCTGTAGAGT
>CALXFI010000081.1 GCA_944387535.1 uncultured Clostridia bacterium
TGAGCTATCCGCGACTCGAACGCGGGACAACTTGATTAAAAGTCAAGTGCTCTACCACCTGAGCTAATAGCCCATATGTGTTGTTTTCACTCATAACGCTTTTATATCTTACAATATTTTTTCACAAATGTCAAGACATTTGTGAAAAAAATTTGTAATTTTTATGAAATTTTTGAAAATTATTGCTCATTTAGCTTTTCAACGACTTCTTCAACGTCAATTCCATGTACTGCACAAGCCTCTTCTAAAGTTTCCATTTGAGAAGCCGGACATCCTATACAATGCATTCCCATGTTTAATAATATTTCTGCTTTTTCTGGTGCTTTTTCTAATAATTCACCAATTCTTGTATCTTTATTAAAATTCATTTTAATCCTCCTTGTTTTTATAGACTAATAATAATTTTACCACAAATTTTTAAAAAAGTATAGACAAAATCAAAAAAATGTTGTATTATATTGAAAATTGTAAGGCGGTGATATTATTTCTAGTTTAATTAATTTTTATTTCATTACATTTATTATTTATCTTTTTATCACTTTATATTCAATTTATACTTTATTTGATATCTTTTTATTTCACAATAAGCAAGGAGCAAAATTAGAAATCAAAAAGAAATATTTTTAAAAAGGAGGTAATTATATAATTTCTAAAAAAAGTATATTATTTTCTTTTGTGTTTTTATTTATCTTTAGTTTTATAAGTTTTAAAATTTTCAATCCAATTTATACAGCTACTGAAATTATAATTCCTTATGGAATTCATCCATTTGATATTTGTTCAAAAAACCCAAAACTTTGGGAAATAATTAAAACAACTTATATTTTTACATCATCAATATCCTTCTTTTTAATTGGACATCTTATTTATACAAGAATAATTTTAAAAATAATTCAAAAATTTAAAGATATAAAATATAAATTTAAAGAAAAAACTAATAAAACTAAAATCACTAATAAAATCATAAAAAACAACACCAAAAATTTCCCCAAGAGCCTATCTTTAAAAATAGGAAAAGATGAAGATAATAATACCATTTTTATTCCAGAAAGTGGTTTATACCAAAATTTTTTAATCACTGGGACAATTGGTTCTGGTAAAACCTCAAGCGCTATGTATCCTTTTACTAGACAATTATTACAATATAATTCATTAAATCCTAATAATAAAATTGGTATGTTAATATTAGATGTAAAAGGAAATTACTACAAACAAGTTAAAGAATATGTAAAAAAATATAATCTTGAAAATGATTTAATTGTTCTTGAATTAGGTTCTAATGTTTTTTACAATCCATTACATAAGCCACATTTAAAAGCTCAAGTACTAGCTAGTAGACTAAAGACAATTTTGCTTTTATTTTCTGAAAATAATACTGAAAGCTATTGGTTAGATAAGGCAGAAGAAGTACTTACTGAATGCATTAAATTATGTAGGTTATATAATAATGGATATGTTACTTTTACAGAACTTCATAAGTTAGTTACTATTCCTAATTATTATAAGGAAAAAATTTCAATCTTAAGAAATTTATTTATTTCTTCTAAATTTAACCATCGACAGATCTATGAGTTAAATGCAAGTCTAGATTTTTTTGAAAAAGAATTTAACAACTTAGATAGTAGAACTAAAGGAATTTTAATTTCAGAAATAACCAGGATTACTGGTACTTTTGTTTCAGATTATGATGTAAAAAATACATTCTGCTCTCCCAAAAACAAATTAACATTTACAGGCTTTGATGAGGTTTTATCTAAAGGAAAAATTGTTGTTCTAAATATGAGTATTTTTGAGTATGACACTCTTTCTAAGATTATTGCAACATATTTAAAACTAGATTTTCAAACAGAGGTTATGAACCACCTAGCCAAAAACAAAACCAGAACATCTGCATTTATATGCGATGAATATGATAAGTTTGCAAGCAAAACAGATGGTGAATTCTTCTCTTTAAGTAGAGAAGCAAAATGCATCAATATTCTTAGTACTCAAAGCTATTCTTCATTAAAAACAACTTTAAAAGATGAAGCCTCTGTGAAAGTTATTGTCCAAAATTTAATTAATAAGATTTGGTTCAGAACCGATGATATTTTTACTATAGAAGAAGCTCAAAAACAACTTGGTAAAGAAGATAAAGAAAAGATTTCAAAAAGTATTTCAGAAAGTGCAAAAGAAACAAATTTTAGTTATATTACTAATACTTTAAATTCTCAAAATTCTAATATTTCAGAAAGCTATAGTACATATGTGCAAAATGATTATATTTTTGAATCAAAATTTTTCACTCAAAACTTAGAAACTTTTACCGCTCTTACGTTTTTATCTGATGGAAACATTATTTATCCACCAAAAAAATTAAAAATGTTTCCTCATTTTAAAGAAAAAGGTTTATAAGTTTTTCTTAAAACTTAAATATTTTGAAAAGGATTGATTTATTTGAAGAAGAAAATTTTTTATTTATTTTTTATAATTATATTTGCAGGTATTTTTCTATTTAGTATAGGAAATTCTTGTTTTGCTTGGGGTGACCCAGAAATCGTTACTAAAATCAACTCTGCTTTTGAGTCAATAGAAGGTTGGATTTTAAAAATTGCTACACCTGCTGCAGCCGTAGCTGTTGGTAGTGGAATATTTATGAAAAAATTTAGTTTTGGTGATGAAGAAAAAATTAGAACTGGTAAAAAAATCATAAAAGGCTCTCTTTTCTCATATGCCTTTATACTTGCAATTGATTTAATCCTTTCTGCTATTAAATCGTTAATTGGATAGGAGGCTTATTTTGGAAAATTCAAGTAATATTACACAAATAATCATAGATACAATTAATAGTATTTTTGAAACATTATTTGCTTCAATTGATAATAATTTATATTCTGTGCTAGACCAAATAACATTTGTTAATTCAGATATTTTAAATGACCAAAATTTTGAAAAGCTATTTGGAACATCAACTTCTAATGGTATTCTTCTTATTGCAAATTCACTTCTTTTAGGTTTTATTCTATATTATGGTTTTAAATATTTAATGTCACACATTACATACTATAAAGTTGATTCTCCTTTTAGTTTTATTATTAAAATTGTTTTATTTGGTATTTGTATGAATTTCTCATTCTTTATTGTAGAAATAATTTTAGATTTAAATTCTAATATATCTTTAGCAATTAGAAGTCTTGGTGAGAACCTCTTTGGTAAAGAAATTTCTTTTTCTGAATTAATTAATACAATAAATACAAATGTAGCTGTTGATACTAATTCTTTAAATATATTCTCTGTGGATGGACTAATTAAAAGTACTCTTAGTATATCACTTCTTAGTTTAGTTTTTTCTTATTCGCTTAGATACATTATGATTAAAGTTTTTGTCCTGCTTGCTCCTTTTGCATTTATCTCTCTAAGTCTTGATTCTACTAGTTGGTTTTTTAAATCCTGGCTTAAGAATTTATTTTCTTTATTATTTATCCAAATTATAGTATCATTGGTTTTACTAATTCTGTTTTCTTTAGATTATTCTGAGACTAATTTATTTAATAAATTTGTATATGTTGGAGGAGTATATGCATTAATCAGAGCAAATACATTTGTAAGGCAATTTATAGGAGGTGTTTCCACAGAAATTTCACAATCTGTGAAGTCTTTTGCTAATATAAGAAGTTAAACTCACGATTATTTACAAGGAGGTTTTATTTTGAAATTTATTTTTCCACAAAATTATCGTTTTAAGAATAAAATTTTAGGTATTATTGACTACACTACAGCTTTTGTTAATCTAGTTTGGTATATAATTGTTCTTATTCTGGTCAATTTAATTTTTAATTCAATTGATATTAAAGTTTTCGTTTTTATCACGCTTTGTTTTCCTTTATTATTACTTAGTTTTTCAGGTTTTCATGGTGAAAATATTGTTACTGTTATACGTTATTTATTTAAGTTTATATTTAGGCAAAAACTATATTTTTACAGTAAAAAATATAAAAGAAATATAATGTAATAAATATAAAAATTTAACTTGAATTTTTTGTCTAAAAAAGTTATAATTTGATATACAAACTTAAAAATAGATTAGGGGAGATTTTAATGAAATTAGAACAAAACGAGAAACCACTTTTATTTTCTGAAACAGCAATTCCAGACATATTTTTTTCAGAACATTTATCTGAAATACCTGGAAATTATCTAAAAATATATTTATATTTAATCTTTTTATCTAAATATGGTAAAGATATTAAATTAAATGATTTATCTAAAAAATTAAATATTCCTTTAAAAGAGATTAATGATGGAACTAAATTCTTAGAGGAGCATGGTCTTCTTACAAAAAAAACTACTGGTTATATTATAGTAGACTTACAAGAAGCAACTCTTCATAATTTATACACTCCTAATCTTAGTCTTTCTAAAGAAAAAATTGAACAAAATGCTAAAAATAAATCTAGATCTAAAGCAATTGAACATATCAATAATATGTATTTTCAAGGAATTATGGGACCTTCTTGGTATAATGATATTGACCTATGGTTTAGAAAATATGGCTTTGATGAACAAGTTATGATTGCTTTATTTGATTATTGTTATAAACGTAGCGCTTTACATAGAAACTACGTTCAAACAGTAGCTGAAGCTTGGGCTTCTAACAAGATTAGAACTTGGAATGATTTAGATATATATTATCAACAACAAGAGGCTTTAAATAAAATCAAAAAAACTATTGCAAAAAAACTTGGCAAGTACAATGGTCTAACTCAATATGAAGAAGCATATATTGAAAATTGGGTTTCTAATTTTGGCTATGATATGAATGTTATTGAACTTGCTTTAAAAAGAACTGTTTTTAAACAAAATCCTACTTTTGATTACATTAATAAGATTATAACTGACTGGCATGAAAGAGGTTTAAAAACACCTGATCAAGTTAACGCATTTTTAGAACAAAGGAAAAAACAAGAAAAAGATACAAGAGCATTAAAAGCAAATGTAAAGAAAACAAATTATGAACAACGTAAATATAATAATCTAGATTTTCTTTATGCAAATAATAATTCTAGTAGCAAGGAGGTTTAGATGGCTCACGAGATTTTAAATTCTTTATTAAAGGAATATGAAAAAAAGAAACTAAATGCAGAACTAGAAGCTGAAAAAAGAAAAGATATTTTATATGAAAAAGTACCTAAATTAAAAGAAATTGAAGATGAATTAAATAGTTTTGCAATTAATACAGCTAAAAATATTTTGAAAAATGGCGCATCAATAGAAGAACAAGAAGAACTGAAACACAAAGTTGCTTCTTTAAAACAGCAAAAAGAAGATATTTTTAAAGAATTAAATATATCTTCTGACTATCTAAAACCTCATTATGAATGTTCGCTTTGTAATGATACAGGATATGTTACTGACAGTAATTATAAAACAACTATGTGTACTTGTTTAAAACAAAAATTACTTGATTATTCTTTTAATAAATCTAATATGTCTAATTTAAATAAAGAGAATTTTTCTACATTTGATCCTAATATTTTTTCTGATGAGGTTGATGTTGCAAAATATAGATTTAATATATCTCCTAGAAAAAACATTTTAAATATTAAGGATAAATGTATTGAATTTGTTGAAAATTTTGATAATCCTAATTATAAAAATTTACTTTTTACAGGCAACACCGGTTTACGGTAAGACTTTTATGTCAAACTGTATAGCTTCTGAACTGTTAAAAAAGGGAAAAACCGTTCTTTACCAAACAGCTCCTGTACTCCTTGAGAGCGTAATAGATTATAAGTTTAATAAAAATAAAAACTATAGTAATAATAATATTTATAAATCCGTATTAAATACTGATCTTTTAATTATTGATGACTTAGGAACTGAAACTTTAAACAACATGAAACTTAGTGAATTATTTACTATTTTAAATACTAGAATTTTAAATTTGAATAATAAAATTACTAAAACTATTATTTCTACCAATTTAGATATTAATCAAATTTTTGATAATTACGAAGAAAGAATTGGATCAAGAATTGCAGGTTATTATGATATTTATTGTTTCTTTGGAGATGATTTAAGATTTAGAAAATAAAATAAGACCCCATTAATTATTATTTACTGGGGTTTTTATTTATTTCTTTAACTTTCATTACTTATTTAATCTGATTTATCTTAGATTATACAAAAATATCGCAAGGGGAAATATCCCCAATGCGACATTATAACATTTTTCCTATTTCTTCTTTTTCTGGTGTAAGTATTTCCATTCCTACTACTTTTCCACCATCACTTGTTCTCATTAATGTAACTCCTTGTGTTGATCTTCCTAAGATACTTATATCTTTTACTTTTAATCTTATAATTGTTCCTGTATCGGTAACTAGCATTACTTCGTCATCTTCAGTTGCAATTCTTACTCCTATTAATTCTCCTGTCTTTGGTGTAATCTTATATGTGATTACTCCTCTTCCTCCTCTTTTTTGTACTCTATATTCATCAAGTTCTGTTCTCTTACCAAATCCATTTTCAGTAATTGCAAGTAATGTTGCTTTTCCTCCATTTATTACAGATTCCATACCAATTACTTCGTCATCGTCATCTAGTCTTATTCCGATAACACCTTGTGATACTCTACCTATTGGTCTTACTTCTTTTTCATCAAATGTAATGCATAATCCCTTTCTTGTAACTAATACAACATTGTCTTCTCCGTCTGTTAGACGAACTCCTATTAATTCATCATCATCTTTTAGAGTTATTCCTTGTAAGCCTGTTCTTCTTGTTGTATCATATTCTTTTAATGCTGTCTTCTTAATTAATCCATTCTTTGTTGCCATAAGTAAGTATTTTCCTTCTGCAAAGTTTTGAAGTGGTATTACTGCTGACACCTTTTCTCCTGGGTCTAAACTTAATAAATTAACTATTGCTGTTCCTTTTGCAGTTCTTCCTGCTTCTGGTATTTCATATCCTCTTAATTTATATAGTTTTCCTTTATTTGAGAAGAATAGAATAGTATCATGTGTCGATGCTATAAAGATTTCTTTTACAAAATCATTTTCTCTTGTTACCATTCCTGTTATACCTTTTCCGCCTCTTCTTTGGCTTCTATATGTATCTATTGGCATCCTCTTAATATACCCATAATGTGTTAAAGCAACTACACATTCTTCTTCTTTTATTAAGTCTTCTACTTCTATTTCTGCTTCTGATGCTACTATTTTTGTTTTTCTTTCATCTCCGAATTTATCTCTTATTTCGATTAGTTCTTCTTTCATTACATCAAATAGTAGTTTTTCACTTGAAAGTATTGCTCTTAAATGGTCTATTAATTCCATTAATTGTTTATACTCTTCTTCTATTTTTTCACGTTGCAAACCTGATAATGTTTTTAATCTCATATCTAGAATAGCTTGTGCCTGTACATCTGATAAGCCAAATCTTTCCATTAATCTTTCTTTCGCATCATCATATGATGAACGTATTATTTGGATTACCTCATCAATGTTATCTATGGCTATTCTTAATCCTTCTAATATATGAGCCCTTGCTAATGCTTTATCTAAGTCAAATTGTGTTCTTCTTGTTATAACTTCTTTTCTATGTTGAATATAAACATCTATTGCTTGTCTTAATGTTAATATTTTTGGTTCTCCATTAACTAATGCAAGCATTATGACCCCAAATGTTGTTTGCATTTGTGTATGTTTGAATAATTGATTTAATACTACTTGTGCATTTGTGTCTCTTTTTAATTCTATTACTACTCTTACTTTTTCTTTTCTATCTGATTCATCTCTACATTCAGAAATTCCTTCTATTTTCTTTTCTTTAGATAAATCTGATATTGTTTTTATTAAGTTTGCTTTGTTTACTTGATATGGTAAAGATGATACTATTATTCTTTGCCTATTTCCGCTCATTTCTTCAATATTTGTTTCTGCTCTTAACGTTATTTTTCCTTTTCCTGTTGTATATGCTTGTTTAATTCCTTCACGCCCTAATATAAGACCTTCAGTTGGAAAGTCTGGTCCTTTTATTACTTTCATTAAATCTTCATCTGTCACTTCATCTTCATCGATTATTTTTATTATTCCATTTATAACTTCTGTTAAGTTATGTGGCGGTATGTTCGTTGCCATTCCTACTGCTATTCCTGATGAACCATTAACAAGTAATGCTGGTACTCTTGCAGGTAATACTGTTGGCTCTTGCAATCTATCATCATAGTTTGGCATAAAATCAACAGTATTCTTTTCAATATCTGTTAACATATATGCTGCTATTTTTGACATTCTTGCTTCAGTATACCTCATAGCTGCTGCTCCATCACCATCAACAGAACCAAAGTTTCCATGTCCATCTATTAACATATATCTCATTGAGAAGTCTTGTGCCATTCTTACCATTGCATCATAAACAGAACTATCTCCATGTGGATGGTATCTTCCTAAAACAGATCCTACTGTATTTGCACTTTTTCTGTATGGTTTATCTGCGGTTATTCCATCTTCATACATAGCATATAATATTCTTCTATGTACTGGTTTTAAACCATCTCTTGCATCTGGAAGTGCACGTGATACAATAACACTCATTGCGTAATCAATGTAGGCTGTTCTCATTTCTTTTTCGATGTCTCTCTCGATTATTTTTCCGTCATTTCTTTTTGGTGTTTCTTCCATATTGTTTTCCCTCTTTTCTTCGTATTTTTCTACATTTGTATTATACTAAAACTAATTAAATTTTGCAAGTAATTTTAACAAGAAATTCCTTATTCCGTAAGCTATTTTTTGCTTTCTTCTATAAAATTTTAAAATATCATTTTTTAAAAAATTTGTTATCATTTAATATTTTTTCTACTGTTTCAATTATACCAATATTAGATGTATCTAATATGTTTTTTTTATTAAAATTCTGCTCTCTAAAACTTTCTAAAAGAACTAATACTCTTTCTTTCATTTGTTCCCCTTTAGGTCTTTCTTTATCTCTTTTTATAACTACTTTTTCGTCTGCCATTAACACTACAAACTTTATTTCTAATTTACTACCATATATTTTTCTAAATTTGTTTTTTAATTCTTCTATTTTTTCCTTATTAATAATATAATCAAATACTACATCATATCCATTGTTTAAAAAATTACAAATCAAGTCTATACAATTTTCCCAGAATACTTTTAAATGATTTCCTTTTTCCCACGCACTTTTATAGCCTCCGCACACTAAATGATATATTGTATCCCCTTCTATTAACGCACTTTTCTTACTTTTCTTTGCTATTTCTTTAGATACTGTACTTTTTCCAACGCCTGTCGGTCCTGTTATTATATATAATTTGCTCAATTTTATTTTTCTCCTTTTATTATGTTTTTGTCCCAATTTTATTTCCTTATATGCAACAATTTACCCAAATTCTCTCTTTATGCTTTAATATTAGTGTAAGAAAAATCATAAACAAATAGAAATAAAAATTCCCCCAATATTACTAGATAAGAAAATAAAAGAAATACGAATAATACCAAAAGGAAAAGCTAGGTGGAAACTTAAATACCAAACTTCTTAAACGGATGAAAGAATTTCATCCTCGAAACCAACTACCTTTAGGTGGTTGGTAGTTCACAAAATAAGATGGCTCTTTATAACTGCTATAGTAAGTTAGTTATGCAACTACTTTTTACAGTTGAGCCATCAATCACATAATCCTTTTGAAATATTTTTGTTCTTTATTTATTATAAATAATCATCAAGTTTACCTTCTATTGTGCAAGTAGGTTCATTTGTTGTAATTGCTCCTGTAGTTTTATTTACTTGATCATCATTATCAATTACATCTTTTTTCTTTAATTCTTCAATAACATCATTAATTGTTGGATTTACATTTTTACTTTCTGCATCAATAATTGCAGTATCTATTTGTTCACTCCATTGTTGATATTGCATATCATTTTTAGCATTTGTAGCTTGATTAATAATTCCATTATCATTTGTTATACTACCTATTGATATTCCTGCTAAAATTATTAAAACTATAATAGTTATTACTAAAGCCACAATAGTAATACCAGATTGATTGTTAATATTCATATGATTATATTTATTAAAAAGCATTTATATACAAACCTCCCTCTTTTGTAATAAAATAATATATTACTTTTTCCTTTTACTATTTGTAAAAAATAGTATTCTTAAAATCTAAAACAAAATATTATTTAAATACATAATTTATACTAAAAATTATGTATTTTAAAGATTTTACTATTTTCTAAGATAGCTAATAATTTACATTTACATTATACTTTAAGCATATTTATTTTGCAATAGTTTTAAATAAATATTTTAATGTTTGAGTTTTATATTATATTATTAATATATTGTTTTTATAAATAAGGAACGTAATCCCCTACCTTTAGGTTGTTGGTAGTTCACTACTATTAGTTATAGTTTTATACTATATATTCTTTCTAGTATATATTTTTTAATATTATTTTAATTTTTCTACTAACTTTAATTGATCATTGCTTAAATTAAAATCTTGTCCATTATTTTTAATTAAATTATGTAATACCTCAATAGTCTTGGCTTCTTCTATTGTTTTAGCAATAGGTGCAATTTCTTGCATTTGTTCTTCTAGCTTTTGATACTCTTTTTCCATACTATTAAAATCCTGTTTTTCAAAGCTTTCTTTCCAATTGCTAATATAGTTATCTACATTTTCTATTGCTTCATATTGTTTACTAAATGTATTTTCTATATTACTTTCTACATTATTTAAAATAATATCTTTTCCTTGTTTTATTGTTTCTGCCACACCATTGCTAATTAATCCTGAAGCATTTACTTTATCTACCACTGTATCTAATAAATTTGATACTCCATCGATTAATCCTCCTGATTCAACAGCACTTTGCATTTGAGATACATTTTCAAAATCACCTGTAAAAATTCCTATAGCACTTTTACCTAAATCAATCGCATCATCAATTGTTTTAGTTATACCATCTTTTAATCCATATTCTAATAAATTATCTTTTATATTAATTATTTGTTCATCTATAAAGTCTGGTAATAATGCCCTAATTCCAATATCAACAGCCGTATTAATTGTTTTTCCTAAAGTAGATTCTAAAAAGCCTTTTTGTTCATTTTCATTAGTTAAATTATTTTCTATTTCTAAATTATTATTTTTTTCTAAATTTTCCATTTCCATATTTTCTCTTCCTTTCTTTTTTTATTTTTCATTTTTGTAATTAACTATTTTTTATTTATTATTTTTTAATAATTAATTTTTTTATAAAATAATTTAATTTTATTTTTTTAATTATTTTTTTATATTTAATTTTTTATTTTATTTTAAAATATTTCTCAATTTAATTTTAAAAAATGAATTAAGTCTTATTTTTTTACTTTCCATTTTTTTATCTTAAATATTTTGAAATTTTTTATTATAAGAAATAATATTAAATTTTATTTTACTTGATAAAATTTTTAAAAATTCTATTACTAATCGAATTAAAATAATATTTATTCTGAATTATATGTAAACTTCTTTCTTTGTTTTTTGCTTTTAAATTTATTTTTAATACAAATTGTTCTATTTCTTTATTGCCTAGCAAAATATCTTTTAAAGCATTTGCTTTTTTATTAATTTTTGAATTATTAAATCTTTTATTTCTATTTAATTTAATAATGAGTGTAAACTAAAAGAATTTCTATTTCACAAATCTTATAAAATAATTTTTTACAATTTAAATTGTATATGTATAATTTTAATATATTAAAATTTATATTCTTAAAAATTCAATTTTTTTAATAGTTATTTTTATTTTAATATTTAATTTTTAAAATTAATTTTAATTTTTTTATTAATTATTTTTTTATTTATTATTTTTTAATAATTAATTTTTTTATAAAATAATTTAATTTTATTTTTTAATTATTTTTTTATATTTAATTTTTTATTTTATTTTAAAATATTCTTCAATTTAATTTTAAAAAATAAATTAAGCCTTATTTTTTACTTTCTATTTTTTATTTTGAACATTTTAAAATTTTTATTATAAAAAATGATTTTAATTTTTATTTTTTTCCTAATGAAATTCTTTAAAGTGTTGTTAATCTTTGAATTAAAATAATATTTATTCTGAATTATATGTAAACTTTTTTCTTCGTATTTTATTCTTATATTTATTTTTAATACAAACTGCTCTATCTCTTTATTGCCTAGCGAAATATCTTTTAAATCATTTACTTTTTTATTAATTTTTGACTTCTCTTATCCCTTATTCTAAAATTAATTTATAAATGGTGTAAACTAGAATAATTTATCTTTTTACTAATCTTTATAAAATAATCTTTTACTTATTAACTTATTTAAGTATTATTTTAAACTATTAAAATTTATTTTTTTAAAACTCAATTTTTATAATAAATATTTTTATTTTAATAATTACTTTTAAAATTAATTTTATTTTTTTATTAATTATTTTTTATTTATTATTTTTTAATAATTAATTTTTTTATAAATTAATTAAATTTATTTTTTATTTATTTTTAAATAATTTATTTTTTTATAAACTAATTTAATTTATTTTTATTTAATTATTATTTATTATTTAAAATAAATTAATTTATTTATTTTCTATTTTAAAATATTTTTCAATTTAATTTTTAAAAATAAATTAAGCCTTATTTTTTTACTTTTTATTTTTCCATTTTGGATATTTTGAAATCTTTTATTATAAAAAATGATATTAAATTTTATTTTTTCCTAATGAAATTTTTTAAAATGTTATTAATCTTTGAATTAAAATAATATTTATTGAAAATTATATGTAAACTTTTTTCTTCGTTTTTTATTTTTAGTCTATTTCAATTTCTAATTTCTATATTCCTTTAATGCCTAGCGAAATATATTTTGAAACATTTTATTTTTTTGTTAGTTTTTAATTTGCTCTATCTTTTATCCTCACATTAATTAGTATTGGTTGTAAACTAAAACAATTTATTTTTTTAGTAATACTTATAAAATAATTTTTTACTCATTAAATTATTTATGCTTTTTTTATTTTAACCTATTAAAATTTATTTTTTAAAACTCAATTTTTATAATAAATATTTTTATTTTAATAATTACTTTTAAAATTAATTTTAATTTTTTATTAATCATTTTTTATTTTAATTATTTTTTAATAATTAATTTTTTTATAAATTAATTAGATTTATTTTTATTTATTTATTTTTAATTAATTTATTTTTTATTTTTTCATAAACTAATTTAATTTATTTTTATTTAATTATTATTTATTATTTAAAATAAATTAATTTATTTATTTTTTATTTTAAAATATTTTTCAATTTAATTTTTAAAAATAAATTAAGCCTTATTTTTTTACTTTTTATTTTTCCATTTTGGATATTTTGAAATTTTTTATTATAAAAAATGATATCGAATTTTATTTTCTTCCTAATAAAATTTTTAAAAATACTATTACTAATTGAATTAAAATAATACTTGTTAAGTATTATATGTAAACCTTTTTCTTCATCTTTTGTTTGAAACTTTGTTTTTGAATTTAAATTTCCAATCTCTTTAATGCCTAGCAAATTGCTAATCATAACTACTATTTTTTTATCACTTATTTTTATCATTTTTCGCTCTATTTTCCTATCCGCATTATCTCCAATGTCAACTAAAATATAATCATAATTTTTTATATAATATTCAATAAAATATTTTAGTATATTATTATAATTATTTTCTTGAATTATTTTTTGGAAATTATTTAAAAACGTTAAATTGTTATTTATTTTAATTTCTGATTCTAAAAAAATATTTTTTTTATTTAGTTTATTATTTATTTTTAAATTATTATTTTTTATTTTATAATAATTTTTTTTAAATAAATTTAAATAATTATTTTCTATTTTTTTATTTAAATTAATTAATAATATTTTTTTATTTTTTTCTAATAAATAAATTAATAATAAATTTATTATCGTACTTTTTCCTGATTTTCTTTTTCCCATTATCGTAATTAATTTATTTTTTTTATTTTTTAAATTAATATTATTTTTTATTTTTTTATTATTTAATAATTTATCTTTATTACTATTAAGCTTAGATTTATTGGTGATATTATTTTTAATTATTAAATTTAATATTTTATTTATATTTATTCTTTTATTTAAATAAATATCTTCTATATTTAAGTTTTCTAATCTATTCTTTTTATTAATATCATCTTTTTCTAAAAAGAAAATTATATTAATTTTATTATTTATTAATTTAATTTTTTTAATTAATTCCTCTATACTTATCATTCCTGGTAAATGTTCATTAATTAAAATAAAATCTACATTTTTATTTTTTTCTAATATTTCTAAAATAGCTTCTCTATATTGTAAATTATTACAAATTATTTTTATACTATCATTTTCTTTTATTTTTTCTTCTAATTTTTTATTATTAATTGCTAATATTATTTTTTTCATTGTTTTTCCCTCCCTCTAATATTGGTAGTGTGAAAACTTTATAAGCTTCCAACTACTTTTTTGTTTATTTTTAGGTCTTTTTTGACCTTTTTGTTT
>CALXFI010000082.1 GCA_944387535.1 uncultured Clostridia bacterium
ATATCATGAAGGGAGTTTTGTCTAGTACATAGCTAAAGCCTATGTTACTACCGGCATAGCCGGAAGATTATTTACATAAAAATGAGCAAAATTAAAAATCTTGCTCATTTTTTCTAATTCTCAGTCGAGGATTTTCAGCTCTAAACCTCCTGCATTGATCGCGTTTTATTAATTCTGTCCGGATATCAGAGTCGTCTACTATTGTATAACTTCCATCTGAATTCTTAACAAGTTTTGTATCAGACTTTAGACAAACTATAGGACGAAAACCATCAGTTTTACCGTTAGAAACATTACGACCCACACCAGCAGCATTATTCACATGCATTATATCATTAGTACTATAGGTAGACGGACTAGCTAGCCACATTGATGAAGCTTTTGTTGTAGAATTTATTACATAAGTTGAGTCACTTGTACTTAACATATCATTATAATAATATTGCCATGACGAACCTCCATCGTTACTCATTTTATATCCAGTATTGCTATCTGCTTGTGCTCTATAATCCACCATATACTTTTCACTATATGACTTCAATAACATTTCCACTGTCGGTCCTCCTATTGCGTATTCAGCACAATTTCCTGCATATACACTCCATGCATTTATATCTAACATATATGCTACTGCTTTCATATTAGCATTCGTGCTTGTATATTTCTTAACATTTAAATAGTCATTATTTAATGATTTTAGCCTTTCATCTGTTATATTTGCTGAACCTGTATAATCATTTAATATATTTGTAAAATAAGCCTGATATTTAGTACTACCATTGTTTGGCTTATGCCCTTTTGAATTACTTGGTATATATTCGTATGGAATATAATCTTCTGATATCAAATATGTATTATCGTAATCTGCATAAAATATTTTCCACCCAGTTACTCCATCATTATTCTCACAATCATATCCTTTTACTTTTGCTCCATAGTCTGATGACTCTATATTGTTATTCTTTGGAAGTTCTACTATTGTATAACTTCCATCACTATTCTTTTGAAGATGGACATCAGATTTTAGACAAACTATAGGACGTAAACCAGTTCCAAAGACATCACTAGCAATTACAGCATCCAGGCCACCAGTAAATGCTCCTATTTCATGATAATTTTCATAAGCTGACGGACTAGCTAAAAGTGCACATAATGCATTGGTAGTAGAGCTTATTGCATATGTTGAGTCATTTATTTTTATAGATAATCCATAGTCCCAAGATGTACCTCCATTTTTACTCAATTGATATCCTATATTCTCTCTATAATAAGGTTTGGTTGCTTGTGCTTTATAATTTGTTCCATATTTCTTATTATAAGATTTCAAAAATAATTCTACCGTTGCTCCTCCTATTGCATATTCTGCTTTATCTCCTGCATATACACTCCATGCATCTGTATCTAACATATATGCTGTTATTTTCATATTATCATATGTACTTTTATACTTCTTAACATTAAAGAAATCATTATTTAATGCTTTTAATTTTTCGTCTGTTATACTATCTGAACCTAAATAATCATTAAATAAATCTGAATCAATAGAAACACTCCTTTGATAACTAGGATCTCTACTTGGCTTATGTCCTGCTGAATTGCTTGGTACGTACTCATATGGTATATAATCGTCTGCTATTAAATATATATTATTATCGTCTGCATAAAATAGTTGCCATTCAATTCCTGATGCTTCGTTTGGATATTCATATCCATTTACTTTTGTTCCATAATCTGTTGTTGGCACATCTCCTGCTGTTACCAATGCACTTATTGTTATACTTATTGTGACTTGTTTATTACCATTAGTTTCTTTTACAACTACACTTGTCGTTCCTCCTCCTACGGGGGTTATTGTTAATGTGCTTTCACTTAATTGTGCTGTTGCTACTTCTGCTTCTGGCTGTGTTACTATTTCAAATGTTCCTGCATTTGTTCCATCTAAAGTTACTGTTTGAGGTCCATCACTTACATTTGCTGTTATACTTGATGGATTTGCTTCTACACTTGTTGCTAATACATTTATTGGTATTGTTGCTGTCTTTCCTCCATTCGCTTCTGTTAATATTAAACTTGTATTTCCTGCTGTTTGTGTTGGTGTAATTGTTAGGCTTGTTCCATTTATACTCGCTGTTGCATATGTTCCATCTGGTGGTGTACTTATTTCTAATGCTCCCATATTTAGTCCTTGTATTGTTACTGTCTTAGCTGTTCCTCCTGCATATACTTCTACTGTTTGTGGTGTAATACTCGTTGCTTGTACATGTATATCTACCGTAACTTTTTGGTTTCCATTATTTTCTGTTACTTCTACACTTGTATCTCCTGCGCCTACTGGTTTTATTGTTAATGTATTTCCTTGTAAGATTGCTTCTGCTATTGAGCTTTCTGGCTCATCTGTTATACTTAAGCTTCCTAAGCTTGTTCCATCTATTTGTACTGTTTTGTCTGCTCCTCCTACATATGCTGTTACACTTGTTGGCTCTGCTGTTATTGTACTTTGTATTACTTCTATATTTATCGTAAATTCTTTATTTGCATTTGCTTCTCTTACTGTTACGCTTGTATTTCCTGCTCCTACAGGTGTTATTATTATTCCTTTATTATCACTTGCCACTTCTGCTGTTGCTACTGTACTTGTTGGGGGTGTCACTACACTAAGTGTTCCATAGTTTGTTCCTGTTACTCCTACTGTTTGTGCATTTCCTCCTACATATAATGTTACACTTCCTGTTACTGGTGATATTGTTACTGTTTTTACTTCTACACTTATTTCTACTGTTTGTCCTCCATTTGCCTCTTTTACTGTTATTGTTGCTGTTCCTTCTCCTACTGGTGTTATTGTTAATATATTATCTTCTATACTTGTTTCTACAACTCCTTGAGGCTCTGTAATTGCACTTAGTGTTCCTAAATTATCTCCTGTTATTTCCACTGTTTGTGGATTTCCATCTACATATACTGTTACATTTTTATTATTTGCATCTATACTTGTTTCTTTTACTTCTATATTTATTGTAACAGATTTGTTTGTATTTCCTTCTGTTATTGTTATACTTGTTGTTCCTTCTGCTACTGGCAAAATTGTTAATGTTCTTCCATTTAATTGTGCTGTTGCTACTTTTTCATCTGGTCCTTGCATACTAAGTGTTCCCATATTGTTTCCATTTATTGTTACAATTTGCTCATTTCCATCTACATATGCTGTTACATTTGTATTTGTTGCTTCTATACTTGTTTCTAAAACATGTATATTTATAGTTACTGTTTTATTTCCATTACCTTCTTTTATTGTTACACTTGTATCTCCTTGTGCTAATCCTGTTATTGTTACTATTCCATTACTTAATTCTGCTCTTGCATGTATTCCATCTGCTGGTGTTTCTATGCTTAATGCTCCTGCATTTGTTCCTGTTATATGTACTTGTGGATTTGCTCCACCTACATATACTGTTACATCTTCATTATCTGCTTTTATTTCTGTTTCTTTTACTGTTATATTTATTGTAACTTTTTGCTGTCCATTTCCTTCTGTTACTGTTACACTTGTTTCTCCTTCTCCTACTGGTGTTATTGTAAGTGTTGTTTCACTTAACTCTGCTGTTGCTATTCCTGTATCTATTCCACTAGTAGCTAGTGTTCCCATTTCTGTTCCTGTTATTGTAACTTCTTGGCTAGAACCACCTACATATAATGTTACATCTTTATTCGTTGCATCTATACTTGTTGCTTTAACAGTAATATTTATAGTAACTGTTTGGTTTCCATTTGCTTCTTTTACTGTTACACTCGTACTTCCTGCTCCTACTGGATTAATTGTAAGTGTATTTTCGTTTAACTCTGCTGTTGCATAAGTAGGATTTGGCTCTCCACTTATACTTAAGTCTCCCATTTCTGTTCCTGTTATTTGTACTTGTTGGCTACTTCCTCCAACATACAATGTAACATCTTTATTGTTTGCATCTATACTTGTTGTTTTTACATCTATATTTATTGTAACTGTCTTATTTCCGTTTGCTTCTTTTACTGTTACACTTGTTTGTCCTTCTCCTTTTGGTGTAATTGTTAGTGTGTTTCCAGATAAATCTGCTGTTGCTATTGCTTCATTTATTCCTGGCTCTACACTTAATGTTCCCATTTCTGTTCCTGTTATTTGTACTTGTTGGCTATTTCCTCCTACATATACAGTTACATCTTTATTGTTTGCATCTATACTTGTTGCTATAACATTTATATTTATTGTTGCTTCTTGGTTTCCATTACTTTCTGTTAATACTAAGCTTGTATTTCCTGCTTTTACTGGCGTTACTGTAAGTGTTGTTCCATCTATACTTGCTGTTGCATATGTTTCATCTGGTCCATCCTCTATTGTTAATGTACCCATATTTAAGCCTTCAATAGTAACTTGCTTACTTGCTCCTCCTGCATATACTTCTATGTTTTGTGCTGTAATACTTGTTGCTAATACTGTAACATTTATTGTAACTTTGCTATTACCATTAGATTCTGTTACTTCTACAGTTGTACTTCCATCTCCTACTGGTTTTATTGTTAGTGTATTATCTACTAATTCTGCTGTTGCAACTGTATCATCTGGCTCTGAACTAATACTTAAGTTTCCTAAATCCGTTCCTTCTATTGTTACTGTTTGGTCTATTCCACCTACATATGCTGTTACATTCGTATCGCTAGCTGTTATATTACTTTGTATTACATGTACTATTATTGTAACTGTTTTATTTCCATTTAGCTCTCTTACTGTTATGCTTGTATCTCCTGCTACTAATGGTTGTATTGTAAGTGTATTATTATCTCCTAAACTTGCTGTCGCATATTGTGGATTTGTATTTCCATCTATTCTTAGTTCTCCTAAATATGTTCCTGTTATTGTAACTGTTTGGTCACTTCCACCTACATATGCTGTTACATTTGTAGTTGTTGCTCCTATACTCGTTTGTCTTACTTCTATTGGTATTTCTATTGTTTTATTTCCATTTTCTTCTTTTACTAATACACTTGTTGAGCCTGCTCCCTTAGGTGTAATAATTAATTCTTTATTATTACTTGGATTTATTTCTGCTGTAGCTTTACTTCCATCTGGCTGTGTTAATACACTAAATGTTCCTGCATTTTTTCCTCCTAAAGTTACTGTTTGGTTACTTCCATCTACATATACTACTACACTTTCTGGGCTTGCTGTTATTGTTGTTGATTGTACATTTACATTTATAGTAACTGTTTTATTTCCATTATTTTCTTTTACAACTACAGTTGTATCTCCTGCTCCTACTGGACTTATTGTAAGTGTACTTCCACTTATACTTGCTGTTGCTACTGTTTCTTGTGGCGTAGTTTCTATTTCAAATGTTCCTGCATTTGTTCCGCTTAAATGTACTTGGCTACTTGCTCCACCTACATATAATCCTACATTTTTATTGTCTGCATCTATACTTGTTCCTATAACCGTTATATCTATTCTTGCTGTTTGGCCTCCATTTGCTTCTCTTAATGTTAAGTATGTACTTCCTGCTGTTTGTGTTGGCGTTACTGCTAGTGTTGTTCCACTTATTTCTGCTGTAGCATATCTACTATCTGGTTGTTCACTTATTGTAAGTGCTCCCATATATTGTCCTGTTATTTCTACTTGTTTACTTGTTCCTCCTGCATACACCTCTACTGTTTGTGTGTTTATACTTGTTTGGTGAACTGTTATATTTACTGTTACTGCTTTATATCCATTATCTTCTGTTACTGTTACACTTGTTTGTCCATTTCCTACTGGATGTATTGTTAGTGTATTTCCACTTAAAGTTGCTGTTGCAACTGTTTCTGTTGGATTTCCTGTAATACTTAGATTACCTATACTATCTCCACTTATTGTAACTACTTGGTCACTTCCTCCTACATATGCTGTTACATTTGGATTATCTACTGTTATATCACTTTCTATTACATGTATATTTATTGTAACTGTTTTATTTCCATTTGCTTCTGTTATTTCTACACTTGTATTTCCTTTTCCTTCTGGATGTATTGTAAGTATGCTTCCATTTAATTCTGCTGTCGCTATTCCTCCATCTGGATTTTTGGTAATATTTAGTGTTCCCATATATGTTCCTGTTATCTCTACTTCTTGTTCATTTCCTCCAACATATAATGTTACATCTAGAGTTGTTGTTGTAATATTGGTTTCTCTTACTTCTATGCTTACTTCTGTTGTTTGTTTTCCATTCGCTTCTTGTACTACTACTCTTGTTGTTCCTTCAGATATTGGTGTAATAATTAATTCGTTATTATTGTCTGGATTAATCTGTGCTGTTGCATGTACTCCATCTGCCGGTGTTAATACACTAAATGTTCCTGCGCTGTCTCCACTTAATGTTACTGTTTGATTGTTTCCTCCTACATATGCTATTACACTTGAAGGCTGGGCTATTATTGTTGTTGCTTCTACAGTTACATTTATAGTAACTGTTTTATTTCCATTATTTTCTTTAACTACTATACTTGTTGGTCCTGCTCCTACTGGCGAAATTGTAAGTATATCATCACTTAATGATGCTGTTGCTATTGCACTATCTGGCTCAGTTTGTATCTCAAAGTCTCCTGCATTTTCTCCACTTATTGTTACTTGCTCGCTACTTCCTCCTACATATAATATTACATCTTTATTATTTGCATCTATACTCGTTGCTGTAACATTTATATTTATTCTTGCTGTTTGACCTCCATTTGATTCTCTTAATAATAAGCTTGTATTTCCTGCTGTAGAACTAGGTGTAACTGTTAGAGTTGTTCCATCTATACTTGCTGTTGCATATGTGCTATCTGGTTCTTCTGCTATTGTTAAAGAACCCATATATTGTCCTGTTATCTCTACTTGCTTACTTAATCCTCCTGCATATACCTCTACTGTTTGACTTGTTATACTTGGTGTTAATACTGTTATATTTACTGTAACTGTATTATTTCCATTAGATTCTGTTACTTCTACACTTGTTTTTCCATCTCCTACAGGACTTATTGTTAATTTATTTCCTTGTAAATCTGCTGTTGCTATTCCTTCTTCTGGCTGTTTGCTTATACTTAATGTTCCTAAGTCTGTTCCTTCTATTGTTACTTCTTGGCTTGCTCCTCCTACATATGCTGTCACATTTGAATTAGTTACTGTCATATCACTTTGTACTACATGTACCGTTATTGTAACTGTTTTATTTCCATTTAACTCTCTTACTGTTACTCTTGTATCTCCTGCTGCTAATGGATGTATTGTAAGTGTTGTTCCTTCTAAACTTGCTGTTGCATACTCTGGATTTGTATTTTCATCTACTCTTAGTTCTCCAATATATTGTCCACTAATTGTTACCGTCTGGTCTGCTCCTCCTACATATGCTGTTACACTTTGTGTTGTTGCTGTAATAGAAGTTTCTCTTACTTCTATATCTACAGTTGCTGTTCTATTTCCATTTTCTTCTGTTACTACTACACTTGTTCTTCCTTCTCCTACTGGATGTATTGTAAGTACATTATTTTCACCTATACTTGCTGTTGCTATTCCTGCTTCTGGCTCTCCAGTAATATCTACTGTTCCCATATGCTGTCCACTAATTGTTACTTGTTGGTCACTTCCATCTACATATGCTATTACACTTTCTGGACTTGCTTGTATTGTTGTTCCCAATACATGTATATTTATTGTTACTGTTTTATTTCCATTTCCTTCTTTTACTGTTACACTTGTTTCTCCTTCTGTTACTGGCGAAATTGTAAGTGTATTATTATCTCCTAAACTTGCTGTTGCATATGCTGTATTTAGTCCTTGTTCTATACTAAGTTCTCCCATTTGCGTTCCTGTTATTTGTATTTCTTGGCTAGAACCTCCAACATACAATGTTATATCTTTATTGTTTGCATCTATACTTGTTCTTCTTACTTCTATACTTACACTTGTTGTCTTATTACCATTTGTTTCTTTTACAACTACACTCGTATTTCCTTCTCCTACTGGTGTAATTGTTAATATATTTCCACTTACACTTGCTGTTGCAATTAGCGCTTCTGGCTGTGTTTCTACACTAAATGCTCCGCTATTTTCTCCTCCTAATGTTACCTTTTGACTTGCTCCTCCTACATATGCTGTTACACTTTGTGGCTCTGCTGTTATTGTTGTTCCCAATACATGTATATTTATTGTAACTGTTTTTCCACCATTTCCTTCTGCTACTTCTACACTTGTTTCTCCTGCTGCTACTGGTGTTATTATTAATTGATTGTTATTTTCTTCACTTATTTCTGCTATCGCATAAGAACTATTTGCTGGTGTTTCTATACTAAATGTTCCTGCATTTGTTCCGCTTAATGTTACTGTTTTACTGCTTCCATTTACATATACTGTTACATCTGTTTCACTTGCATCTATACTTGTTCCCAATACTGTTAACATCGCTACTTGTGATGTTTTTGTTACTATACATGAACCATACCTTTGTGTTACTACTACATAATAGTAGGTTCCATTTAAATCAGTTGTGACTTCTTCTTTTGGTATTGTATATGTGCTTCCTGTTGCATTATCTATTGGTGTTCCATTTTGGTTACTGTTTGTTGTATTCTTATACCATTGATATGTTATATTTCCTTCTCCTGTTGCTGTTACGCTAAATATTACATTTTGTCCATTTTCATATGCTGTAACTGGACTAGGATTTACTGTTATTTCTGTCTCAGCTTTTACGCTTAATGCTGCTGCTTCACTTGTTACTTTATTGTTTGTTCCTCCATAATTTTGTGTTACTTCTACATAATAGTAACTTCCATCTAAGTCTGTTGTTACTTCTTCTTTTGGTATTGTATAAGTATTACTTACTTCTCCATCTATTGGTGTTCCATTCTGGTTACTGTCTGTTGTATTTTTATACCATTGATAACTAAATGTTCCACTTCCACTTGCTTCTACTTCAAATGTTACATCTGTTACTCCTGCAATGACGTTTACATCATTTGGTGTACTTACACTTGCTCCATTTCCTACTGTTAATCTTGCTGCACTACTAGTTACTTGCGCTGTTGAACTTCCATATTTTTGTGTTATTACTACATAATAATATGTGTCATTGTCCTCTGCTGTAGCATTATTTATTGTATAACTATTATTTGTAGCTTTATCTATTGGCGTTCCTCCTGTTGTTGAATTACTTGTGTTTCTATACCATTGATAAGAAAGGTCTCCTATTCCCGTTGCTATAACCTCAAATGTTGCTTTGCTTCCTTCTGTTACTGTTATTGATGAAGGTTGTGATGTAATACTTGCTTTCTCTGCTACTGTAAGTAATGCTTCATTTGATGTTGCTGTTGCTACTGCTGTTCCATAGCTTTGTGTTACTTTTGCAAAATAATATCTTCCATTTAAGTCTGTTGTTACTTCTTCTACATCTATTGTATATGAGCTACTATTTGCTCCTAATATTGCATTTTCTGCTCCTTCTTGACTTGTTTTATAATACCATTGATAGCTAAGGTTTCCATTTCCACTAGCTGTTACTGTAAATGTTACATCATTTGCTCCTTCTATTGCTTGCATACTTGTTGGCTGACTTGTTACTTCTACTGGTGATATTACTGTTAACTGTGCTGTATTTGTTGTTGCTGTATTTGTTTTTCCTTTATATTCTTGTGTTACTACACAATAATAATATCTTCCACTTATACCTGCTGTTACAACATCTTTACTTATTTTATAAGTACTACTTTGTGCATTTTGTATTGGTGTTCCATTTTGATTTGAGTTTGTCATATTGTAATACCATTGATAACTTATAGTCTCTTCAGAAGCACTTCCACTATCTACTCCTGTTGCTATTACACTAAAGCTTACATCCTCTATTCCACTTATTGTTTCCACTGCTTCCGGTTGCTTTGTTATTGTTAATACTGGTGTTTTTTCTACTGTTAACATTGCTGCTTCTGAAGTTTTTGTTACTGTACTTGAACCATAATTTTGTGTTACTACTACATAATAATAAGTTCCACTTAAATCTGTTGTTACTTCTTCTTTTGGTATTGTATAAGTATTACTTATTTCTCCATCTATTGGTGTTCCATTTTGGTTACTGTTTGTTGTGTTCTTATACCATTGATAAGTGAAATCTCCTTCTCCTGTTACTTTTACTTCAAACGTTACATCTTGGTCTTTTTCAAATGCTGTTACCGGCTGTGGATTTACTGTTATTTCTGCCTTAGCTTCTACACTTAATAATGCTACCTCACTTTTTGTTGTTTGTATATCTCCTTCATAATTTTGTGTTACTTCTACATAATAGTATGTTCCATTTAAGTCTGTTGTAACTTGTTCTTTTGGTATTGTATAAGTATTACCTATTTCTCCATCTATTGGTGTTCCGCCTTCATTTGAATTTGTTATATTTTTATACCATTGATAAGTAAGTGTTCCTTCTCCTTCTACCTCTACTTTAAATGTTACATCTGTTATTCCTTCAATTACACTTACATCACTTGGTTGTGTACTCACACTTGGTGGATTTATGACTATTTCTCTTTCTACTGTTAATTTTGCTACATTACTTGTTACACTTGTCGTTGAACCTTCATAGTTTTGTGTAACTATACAATAGTAATAAGTATTATTATCATCTATTTTTACTGCATCTATTGTATATGTGCTTCCATTTTCTCCATCTATTTCCGTTCCATTTGTTGCCAGATTTGTTGTACTTTTATACCATTGATAAGAAAGTTCTCCTGCTCCTGTTGCTTCCACTTCAAATGTTACTCTATCTCCCTCTGTTGCTTCTACTGACTCTGGTTGTGATATTATATTTATGTTTTTATCTTGTTCTGGGCCTATTATTGTTATATTTCCATCTTCATCTACTTCTGCTTCATATCCTCCGTGATTTATGTCTGTATTTCCAGTGTCTGGATCATATTCTGCTGTTGAATCTGGATCTTTTTTATTTAATTCATCTTGTATTTGATCTGCTTTATCTTCTCCTGTCGTATCTTTATCTATATTATCAAGCGCATCTTCTATATCATTTACTACATCTTCTCTATTATTTGTTAATTCTCCACTTATCTGCACCTCAAACATATGGTCTTTGTAATCTACCTCATATGTATCGTTTGATGGCTGATATTTAACTGTGGCATCAGGGTCTTTTTCTTTTAGCTTTTCTTCAAATATATCTGCTATTTGGTCATTTGTATAACCTTTCCCTGCTACTTCTATTTGTGTTTCATTCCACAATAGTATTACTTCTTCTCTTATTTGTGCTAAATCTGTTTGTTCTTTTGCTTCTCCTACTTTTCCTAATATTCCATTATCTCCTGTAAGTGACGCTATCGTTATTCCTGCTAAGATTAATAAAACAACTATAGTTACTACTAATGCAACTAAAGTTATTCCATTTGCTCCTCTCTTATTTTCTTGTAACTTTGTTAAAGATTTCAACATTTCATTTTCCCCCTTGTAAATTTTGTTTTTATCTGTATTTTTGATTTTTTACTTTGCTCTTTGTTTACTTTTTCTTTTGGATTTTACTTTTGTTTTTTCATGTCCTTTCTATACGCAAAAAAGACTACTTATCTACGTGCATAAAAAATGCACATAGATAAATAGTCTATGTTCAAATTTATTTTCTTTTTTCATATTTCTTAGTATGCTAAATAAAACTGCACTTTTTATTTTATTTACTAAAGTGTAGCTCTCTCTCTCTCTCTCTCTCTCTCTCTCTTACAGTCTCAAGGCTTTGCGCTATTTTTGTCTTTTTACTTGTCATTTTCTTCCTCTTTTCTTCTTTTTTCATTTATATTTGCATTCTTGTTACGATGTAATAATACCATACTAGCTTTATTCTTTCAATATTTTTGTTGTATTTGTAATAAAAATGTAACATTTCTTTGTAACTATTCAGGGAAGCGAAATTAAGATAATATAAAAATAGAGACATTTTAAGTCTCTACAAATTCTAATGTATTATTATTTAATATTTTT
>CALXFI010000083.1 GCA_944387535.1 uncultured Clostridia bacterium
ATTATGTTAACTTCTTCTGATTACCCTCTGATTCTTTCCAGTGATCAGTGCTACTTTATATACAAAGTAGGGCGGGCCGAAACGGAGCTGTAAGTAAAGTTCGGACTGTAGCCGTAGTTGTGGCGGCTGCTAGGAGAAGGGCCGCTGCTAGAAGCACCACCACGACCAGCACGAGAGTGAGTAGAATAGGCCTCTAATGTCCAATCATAATGACAACCATAAAGGTCATAAATATTCTTTAGTACATCATTAGCATTTCTTCCTGTTACTGTTGTTGAATTTCTCGTACCTGTTGCAGTTACATCTATTCCCTGCTTTACCATCCAGTTCATCATTGCATCATATTGACTTCCCCACATCATACTACTTACTACTGCATTATCGCTATCTTCTGGCGCATATTCTTTACTCTTACTATATAAGCCATACCACATACTAGTATTTGAATTACTTGCATCTGCTGTTGTAACTCCTGTATTTGTACTTGCATTCTTACTAACTGGCGTCGTTCCTTCTAATCCTAATTCATATCTTGCTACATAGAATCCATGATATTTACTTACACTTTCTATCATTTTATTATAATCATCTTGTAAACTAGCTTTTGTAAATAATCCATTATTATAACTTGTATCATTATCAAGGTCACTTACTATATCAGGCTCTCTATTATCAGTTGTAGTTGTTGTACATCCACTCTTTACTTTTGAACCACTACTTGTAAAATCATATAACAATCCTTTATAATCATTTCCACTCTTTATCGCCATTGCTTTATTTGTTGTTCCTTCTGACTCTGAACTTGCTACTGCTGTTTCTACTGGTATCCATACGAACTGACTTCCATTTCTATCTTCTATTACTAGTCCATTATTTACATTTTCTGCTGTTGGGCTACTGCTTCCATCTCCCCAACTTGATGTTTCTGTATCTACCGGCTTATATCCTTCTGGTATTGTTGGGTTCATTGCTGTTCCTTCTTCTCCATCTGTTGTATCAGTTCTCATATAATATCCATCTTCGTCAGTCTTTGGAACCTTTATATACAAAGTAGGGCGGGCTGAATAGTAGCTGTTAGTACTGTACGGATAGTTGAAGTTGCGGTAGCTAGGAGAATAGCCGCCGTAAGAATCACCACCACGACTAGCACGAATGTTAGTAGAAGAGGCCTCTAATGTCCAATCATAATGACAACCATAAAGGTCATAAATATTCTTTAGTACATCATTAGCATTTCTTCCTGTTACTGTTGTTGTATTTCTTGTACCTGTCGCAGTTACATTTATTCCCTGCTTTACCATCCAGTTCATCATTGCATCATATTGACTTCCCCACATCATACTACTTACTACTGCTTTTTCACTTTCTTCTGGTGCATATTCTTTACTCTTACTATATAGGCCATACCATCTATAAGTATTTGAATTACTGTTATCGGCTGTTGTTACTCCTGTGTTTGTACTTGCATTCTTACTTACAGGTGTCGTTCCTTCTAATCCTAATTCATATCTTGCTACATAGAATCCATGATATTTACTTACACTTTCTATCATCTTATTATAATCATCTTGTAAACTAGCTTTTGTAAATAATCCATTATTATAACTTGTATTATTATCATATTGACTTACTATATCTGGTTCTCTATAACTACTTGTAGTTGTCGTACATCCACTTTTTACTGTTGATCCACTACTTGTAAAATTATATAACAATCCTTTATAATTATTTCCACTCTTTATAGCCATTGCTTTATTTGTTGTTCCTTCTGACTCTGAATTTGCTACTGCTGTTTCTACTGGTATCCATACAAATTGACTTCCATTTTTATCTTCTATTACTAGTCCATTATTTACATTTTCTGCTGTTGGTGCATTGCTTCCATCTCCCCAACTTGATGTATCTGTATCTACTGGCTTATATCCTTCTGGTATTGTTGGGTTCATTGCTGTTCCTTCTTCTCCATTTATTGTACCAGTTTCCTCAAATATTCCATCATCTACAGAAATATTTATAGTAACTTGTTTATTACCATTAGCTTCTTTGACTGTTACACTTGTTTCTCCTCCACCTACTGGCGTTATTGTAAGTGTATTTCCACTAATACTTGCTTTTGCTACTGCTTCATCTGGTCCAGTTACTATACTAAATGTTCCAGCATTTGTTCCACTAAGTGTTACTGTTTGAGGTTCATCTCCTACTTTTGCTTCTACACTTGTTGGATCTGCTTCTATACTTGTCGCTAATACATTTATAGGTATTGTTGCTGTCTTTCCTCCATTTGATTCTGTTAATACTAAACTTGTATTTCCTGCTGCTACTGGTGTTACTGTTAAGCTTGTTCCATTTATATCTGCAGTTGCATATGTTCCATCTGGTGGTGTTGTGATTGTCAATGTTCCCATATTTAGTCCTGTTATTTCTACTGTTTTAGCATCTCCACCTTCATAAACTTGTACTGTTTGTGGTGTAATACTTGTTGCTTGTACATGTATATCTACTGTAACTTTTTGGTTTCCATTACTTTCTGTTACTTCTACACTTGTATCTCCTGAACCTACTGGTTTTATTGTTAGTGTATTTCCACTTAAACTTGCTTCTGCTATTGTGCCTTCTGGTTGTTTTGTTATACTTAAATCTCCAATACTTGTTCCACTTATTGTTACTGTTTGGTCATTTCCTCCTACATATGCTGTTACACTTGTAGGTTCTGCTGTTATTGTACTTTGTATTACTTCTATATTTATTGTAAATTCTTTATTTGCATTTGCCTCTCTTACTGTTACACTTGTGTTTCCTGCTCCTTTTGGTGTTATTACT